>DATALK010000257.1:0-3407 GCA_036261085.1 Phototrophicaceae bacterium
TTATAGCGAGTATGGGGCATGTGGTGGATTTGCCGCCCAAATCGTTTGGCATTGATCTGACGACGATGCAACCGGATTATGTGGTACTGAAGACAGATGTAGCCCAGCGTATTCGGGTTGAAGCCAAGAAACCCTATAAAACCATTTACTTGGCTTCTGATCCTGACCGGGAGGGTGAAGCCATCAGCTATCACCTTGCCAGCCTGGTCAAACGGGCTAACCCGCAAGCGGTTATGCAGCGCGTCACGTTTGATGCCATCACGTTCTCGGCGGTAAAAGCGGCCTTCGATCAACCTCGTACCCTGGACAATCGGCTCGTCGCCGCGCAGGAAACCCGACGTTTGCTGGACAGAATGGTGGGCTTCCCCGCTTCACGCTTCCTATGGCAGTTTGTGCAGGGTAAGGGATTGTCCGCTGGCAGGGTGCAGAGTGTGGCCTTGCGCCTGGTGGTCGAACGTGACCAGGCCATCGCCGCTTTCGTACCGGAAGAATACTGGATCATTAGCGGTTTATTCAAAGCCGAAGGTGGGGAATTCACCGCACGACTAACCCAGTGGCAAGGCAAAAAGCCAGTCCTGAAAAATCAGACGGATGCGGAAATCGTGCTGGCGGCGCTCCAAGACCTCCCCTTCCATATTAAGGAAGTTATACCCAAACAGCGCCAGCAGAAGCCACCAGCGCCGTTCATTACGTCTTCTTTGCAACAGACCGCCAGTTCGCACCTGAAACTATCGCCAGATACAACGATGAAGCTGGCCCAGCAACTTTACGAGAGTGGTCATATTACCTATATGCGCACCGATAGCCCAGCCATCTCGCCCGAAGGTGAGGTGATGGCGAAAGCGACGATTCGGCAACTATATGGTGAAAACTATATCGGCAGCAACCGCTACGCCGCCAAGGGTAATTCCCAGGAGGCCCACGAGTGTATCCGTCCGACGGATACGGAAATAGCGCCCCAGGCAGTGCGCTTGACGCTCGATAAAAAAGGTGGCCGCGCGGCTGACCTCTATGAACTGATCTACAAGCGCTTTCTTGCCAGCCAGATGGCGAATGCCGTCTTCAACGAAGTCCACGTCCAGATTGCGGGTGGCGCGGCCATCTTCAGCGCGAAAGGCTCCCGGCTGGCCTTCGATGGTTTCCTGCGCGTTTATGGTTACGATGAAGAAAAAGAGGTGGTTAAACGGGCCGATGAGGAGGATGAGGAACCGATACCCACCAATAAACAGCTCCCCCACTTAAAAGCCGGTGAACGAGTACAACCGCTCAAACTCAAGCCCGAGCAGCATTTTACGAAGCCGCCCGCATCCTACACCGAAGCCCTCTTGATTAAAGCCCTGGAGCAGCATCGGATTGGAAGACCGTCTACTTATGCCCAGACTGTTGCCACCATCAAGCAGCGCGGTTATGTGGCTGTCGTGAATCGGAAACTGGCGGCCACAGCCTTGGGCCAGGAAGTCCATCAGGTGCTATCAACCAAACTGCCAGGCTTATTTGAAATGTCTTTTACCGCCCAGATGGAAGCCGCCCTTGACGAGATTGCCGCCGGTAAACAGAATGGCCGTGACTATCTGCGAACGTTCTGGGCGCAGGTATCACCCCTATTCGGACAGCAGGTTATCGCCGCAACCCTGGCACCGTCCGCTTCTTCGACCCCAGTAACAAAAAACGATGGATCCACTCCCAGCCGCCCGCGCCGCGCTCGATCTCGCAAAGCACCCCGGAAGACAGCGCCCCCATTGCCGACGCCAATTAGTAGTGAATATGGCATCTGCCCGAAGTGTGGTCAAGCGCTGATCCAGCGCAAAGGATCACGCGGCGAATTTCTGGGCTGTACCGGTTTTCCCAAGTGTCGTTTTACCCGTGACCTAACGTGACAACCGTGTCGCCATAAACAACGGATTGACGGATAGCTCAATTTCTTATCTAACTTAACAAGGTTTAGGCTGTTCCAAGAAATCAACTATTCCGATAGCTGTTTCTGCACGAACGGACGAGGCAAGCCTCATCCCTACAATGGAACATTTTATTATCTAGAATAGCCTTAATAACGTGAAATGATTCAGGTACGATTTGGCTACAAATGCGCCTGTCTGATTATGGAAGCCGGTTTATGACATAATGAGGATTACAAAACGGGTTCGGAAGGCGACTTAATTGCCAGACCCCATCCCCATTTGAGGGATTAGAACACGTCCGTTTGAGCAGCCCTAGAAAGATATTAGAGGCGTTCACAAAAAGAGGTGAGGTTGCCCTCTCTCATTTTCGCTAAATACTATTCCTTAACCATCACTCACGGGGTGAGAGATCAAGTGCGAGAAATAAAAACTGGCCGGAATTACCGACCAGTTCTCAAAGTAGCTGGGGGACGTGTAGCCAAGTCGAACATATTCAGAGCACAAATATTTTTTCATTTTCTCCAACAAATAACCTTTCCTCAACGCGCGACCCTCGCGCAGTTCACAAGCCCAAGATGATTTTGGCTTTTACGGGGAATGGGAGAGAGACATCCTCCCCCACCCCCATGAAGCTCGCTGCTCGTGCCAGCAAGACTTCCACCTGCCAGTGGAACACGGTTCCGCGAAGTCCTTGCCAGCCCAGCGACTTTCAATCGGTTTGTTGAAGCAGAAAGAGGAAATGGCAATGACTCGTGTTTTTGTCTTTACCAATCACAAAGAGGGTGTGGGCAAGTCCACAGCCGCCACCCCACCGGGTTTAAGATTCGTCCAGACCCAGCACCCGGCGGGCCACCACGTCAATCTGCCGCAGATAGTCGTTCACGGCGGCGCGGGCCTGACGGCGGTTGGCAACCACTTTGCCTGACAGCCCGCCCATCGTTTTCAGATCGTTGATGGCGTGATGGGCCGCCTGACTCCAGCGGGCCAGCGCCAGGTGATCGGCATCGGTGGGGACAAACGGCGGGATGGCACACGCCTCAAACGGAGTGCGGTGAATATCTCGCTGGCCGACATTGCCCTTACCGCGTGATTGATAATCTTTGATGGCAGCATCCACGCAGGGCGCATTAAGCAAAGCACACAGATAATAGGCTTCATCCAGTGAGAAAGCATCATAGTAATAAGTCTTATGGTCTACAACAAAACCCTGCACTGATCGGCCATAGACATTTAAAGCCATCTGGTTTGTTTCAATCACCACTGCCGCGATATGAACCCCACTGGCGGTATACAGCACTTTGTAGGGATGGGCCAAATCCTGAGTTGTGATTTTGCTGCGGTAGTTGACCTGCTCAAAAAAGTCCTGTTGGGTGGTCGCCTGTTTCAGCCGGTGCCACTGCGCCGCCGCCTGCCGGAACCAGTTCCAACTGTGGAAATGGGCGTGCTGGAGGAAATCGTCCTCACTCGTCAGCAGGGATAGTTGGCCGTTGGTCTCCCGGCGCACCGGCA
>DATALK010000513.1:0-1737 GCA_036261085.1 Phototrophicaceae bacterium
CCCTCGAAGAAAAACTTATCGCCGCCATTCAGCACGCGAACGAGCGGCTGTATCTTGAAATCAACCAGGGCGAAACCCGTCCTGTCGGCCAACGAGTCGGGGCCGTCCTGACACTGGCGGTTTTATGTGACAACGGCAAACGTTTGTTATGCCTCCAGGTGGGGGATACGCGGGGGTATCTTTTCACCGAAGGGGAGTTGATTCAACTCTGTTATGATGAGGATAACATCGAGTTCCTGGTGCAGCAGGAGTTGTTAAGCGTCGAGGATGGCGCGCTAATCAGCGCCGTGCTGAATGCGTATGATGGTGTTCACGCGCCGGAAGTTGAGGGGACGGTAACCATTAACGGGCAGGTGTTTGATTTATATATCGCCTGGCGCTGGTTTCTGGTGGGCAACAGCGCCCTCGGCATCCTGCCACCAAACATCGTGCTGAACGCGCTGGGCCTGGACCCGGAGGTGAGCGGGATTCAGATTTCCCGCATTGAAGTCAATCCGGGCGATCAACTGCTGCTCTGTTCCGATGGCCTCTATAAAAATATGTCCGATACGGAAATTATGGCGCGTTTGCGGCAACCGGGCGACAGCGCCGGGGATTTGGGCCAGGCCGCCTTGCAGCGCTCCCAGGATCAGGCCAATCAGCGCCGCTCCCCTGACGATATTTCTGCTCTGGTTGTGGTTTTTTAAGACGCGGATACCGGTTGAATAAAAACAGGGCGACACGCGCCGCCCTGTTAAAAATCCCCGTTCGGGAAAATTACCCCGGTTACAGCTCCCGGTAGCGGTGATACAACCCCGCCACCACCAGCAGTACCAGCACCCCGTAACTAATCAGCCCATAAAGCAGTTGATTGCGGGGCAGGGCTTCCTTCTGGTTGGCCCAAATGTCATCAAAAACCTGTTGATTAATCGAACGTAGGGTTTCGATGGCTTCCTGAAATCGGCCAAAGGCTTCTTCGCTGGTCGCGGCTTCCCGGCTGGTATTGAGCAGGGTCGCGCTGTCCAGATCACCGCCATCAATCTGTGTTTGGAGTTCGGTGTGAATCTGCCGGTAATCCTGGTAGGCCAATCGGGCGGTTTCCAGCGCCGCCGCTTCGCCCGGAACGTGACATTGGCGACCAGTGGCACAACGCCGTTAATCAAAGCGGCGGACTCCGGCGTGATGGCCTGGGCGGCGGTGACCACGTCCGGCGCAATCACGTCCGGCGCCGACAGGAAGGTTGTATCCAAACAGTCGGGCGCGCCCAATCCCGATCTGGCCGAAGTTTTTATCAATTATGTGCTGGATTTCCAGGTGGGGGCGGACATCAGTAATTTTACCGCTTACGCCTCGCCCAATCAGGCGGCCATAGACGCGGGTTCGATTGATGAGGCGTATCTGACCAATCCGGCCATTTACCCGGACGAGGCCCGAATGCAGCAGCTCTTTTATGTTATTTCCAGTCCGACCCTGGCTCCCATTTACACCCATACCTGGGAACAGCTCAAGACCCAGTTGGCCCGGTAGCCACCAGAAAAGAGTCGTCACACCATGAATGCCGTCAATCTGACCGCAGCCGGACAGCGAACCCAACCTAAATCAAATCGTTTCCGCCAAACTCGTTATACCCTGGCCGCCTTCTCCGCCCTGGCAATACTGCTGGCGGTGCTGACCAGCGCACAGGCGGTCAATGTCTATCGCCAGTCGTATGACTTATTCCAAAGCATCGCCGTCGTCAGCAGTACCAATGTGAACGCG
>DATALK010000515.1:0-7154 GCA_036261085.1 Phototrophicaceae bacterium
GGCAGCGCAAAACCATAGGTGAGGGTGTCACTGGTTGAGGTCGCTGGTGAGTAGGCCAGTAAATGGAACGCGGCATAAGTGAAACTGGCGACCAGATACCCCGGCCACGCGCCGAGATTTTGCCGCAGCGCGGGCTGCAAAATACCCCGAAAGACCAGTTCTTCGGCCACCGGTTGGGCCAGTACCATGAACAGGAACGCCAGCATCCAGGTGAGGGTCTCCGGCTGCTGCTGGCGCAGACTTTGGAGTTCCGGTTCAAGCGCGCCGGTAGTGAACTGAATCACGATCAAATCCAGCGTGACGGCTAAACCGATGCTGACCAGCAGCACCCAGAAAATGGACGTATCCAGGCCGCCGAGCCGCAGTCCGGCCCGTTCTGCTGGGGTGCGCCGGGTGATAAAAATAAAGGCGACCAGGGCTATCGCTCCCAGCGTCCAGCCGAGGAACCACACCGACGGCGGCACAGCGAAGTTGAGCGCCTGGCAGTACGGCGCATTCGCCGGAGCGCTGCAATAAACGGTGAGTGTGAGATTAGAGCCGAACACCAGCGCCGCAAAGGCGGCAATGACGCTGATAAGGCCTGCGTTCAGACCCCAGGGCGGCGGGGTTTCCAGTTGGCCGAGACGGGCGAAAAAACGTCGGAGCATGAAGGTTTGACTTTCCAGCGACTCGTTAATGACCCCGACCCACTACCCACTTATTCTGTCGGGGGCTGGTTATTATAACGAGCGTGGTTGCTGGCGGCGAACCATTTCAGGCGGTGCGCCGCTCGGCCAGCAGCACCGCCATAATTTGCGCAATGTTCCAGGCGTCGTCATGGCCCCGGTGATGCGTGCCTTCCAATTCCAGGCCGAGCAGTCGCAGGGCGTCGGCCATGCCTACGTCATGCCGCAGCCCGCGCAGCAGCGTAAACCAGGTTTTGACGTTCAGGTGACTCGCGCCGAAAGGATACTCGATCCCCATTTCCGCGCACTGGATTTCAAACCGCTGGCGGTCAAAATCGCCGTAGCTGGCCCAGACCCGTTTGCGCGTCTGGTAGTCGTATCGCAGGATGTTACATGCCTGCATAAACGCCATGCCCTGGTCAACCTGTTCTTGCGTCAAGGTGGTGAGCTGGGTGCAAAACGGACTGACGGTGGAGCGCTCCGGCTTCACGATCAGGCTGCGTTTTTCCAGGCGCATCCCCGTCGCCACGTCCAGCGGACAGATTCCAATTTCGATGATGTCTGTTTTTTGGCCCGCCGGTGGCAGTTTTTCCCAGCAGGTACATTCAATGTCTATGACGATGATTTGGTCGTATTTGCGGGTCACAATGTTACAATGTCACAATCCGGTTGGCGATTCGTAGTTGTTTCGGAAAAATGGGCATAAAATCCAGCAGGCTGGCATAGCGGCCATTATCGCGTTCGGTCAGATACCGCTGGAGGACACTAATCATACCGGGCAGGACGTGCATCCCCTTCGTCTTCCGTTCCATCAGCACGTAGGCTTTGGCTTCCGCCTTGCTAACGTGGTCTTCCAGGAAAATCGCCACCGCCGCTGCCACAAATAAATTCGTGAACTGTTCCTGCCAACTGGGATACTGCGCGCGGAATTGGTCGCTGACCGGCAGCGCCATTTCCGCCACCGGGGCCAGCGTTTCGGCGTTGGCCCGCAGGAAATTCATGATGAGCATTCGCCCGTACTGCGATAGTGACGCCCGGTAAATGTGGGCCGGGTCTTCGTCAAACGGCCAGGGCGGGCTGTCCCCCCACGCCAAGCGGGGCGGGGCAATACACACCAATTCGCCGTCTATCTGCACCCCCACTTCCCGATCTGTTGGGAAAGAAATATTGGGCATAAACACCAGCTTTTCGGTGATGTCGCCCAGGAAGGGGTGCAAAAAGGGTTTAAAACGGATGTCCTGGAACATTTCCTGCGCTTCAAAGACGCTGGCGTTCCAGACGCCGTTTTCGTCCTGCCACCATTTTTCCAGACCCGCCTGCTGGTAAAAATCACGCAGCAGGTCATTCCAGCGCGGCGGAACCCAGACCGGTAAGGGCGTGGCACTGTCCAGACTCGGCCAGGAGAGTTGCAGCACAAACGAAAAAATCGCTTCCATCGGTGCGCCCAGGTTCAGCAGACTTTGCAGCCCCTGCGCCGCCGGATGGCTTTTAAATGGCTCAATCATTTTGCGGGTCATGCGGCTGTGCGCGTGCGTCCCATGCGGTTGCTTTTCCTGGGACTTGTTCGGCCAATCGGTGGCCCCCAGCAGCGCTGACATCAGTCGTACCCGATTATCTATCCGTACCGTAACATCCTGTTGGTCACTCATGCGTTATTCCAGTATGCGGGGATTCCATCTAGAATAATTGTAGAAGGCAAATGCGCTTCCAGCAACAAAGAAATTTTCCTAACGGTTTCTTACGTAACTTTGATGGCGATCTGGTGTTTCTGTGTTACGAGGGTAGGACTCAGGTGACTTATTGTTGGACAAGGGGCATTATGCCCCTTGTCCATTTTTATATGGATGCTGTCACGGATGCGCGTCGCGTTTTTCACCGAAACTTTTCTGCCCAAGATTGATGGGATTGTCACCGTTCTCTGTCTGCTGCTCGATCATCTCACGGCGCGCGGGATTGAGACTGTCGTCGTTGCGCCCAAGATGGGCGTTCAAAACTATAAACAAACACCGATTATTGGCGTCCCCGGTATTACCATGCCGCTGTATCCCGAACTCAAATTTGGCCCGCCGACCCTGGCTACTTACCGGCAGCTCAAAGCCTTCAATCCTGACTTGGTGCATGTAATTCATCCGGCGCTGGTGGGCGGCCCCGGTTTGCTGATGGCAAAACGGTTAGGTGTGCCGACGGTGGCCTCGTTTCACCTGGATGTGGCGCGGTTGGTGCATCACTTTCACCTCGGTTTTATCGAACCCGCTGCCGACTGGCTGACGCGTACGATGTTTAATTGGGCGGATGCCGCTCTCGCGCCGTCGCGGTTAATCCAGCGTGAGATGCTGGCGTTGGGCGTCCGTCATGTGGATTTGTGGGGGCGCGGCGTGGATGCCGAGCGTTTCCATCCCCGCTATCGGACGCCAGCGATGCGGGAGCAGTTGTCGGGCGGCCATCCCGATGATGTGATTCTGTTGTATGTCGGGCGGCTGTCCGGCGAAAAACATCTCGATCAATTGAAGCCGGTGCTGGAACAGGTTCCCGGCACGCGGTTGGCTTTTGTTGGTAACGGCCCCACGCGCGCCGCTTTAGAAAAACATTTTGCCGGGACGCCGACCCAATTTACGGGCTATCTCCAGGGTGAGGCATTGTGCCAGGCGTATGCCAGCGCCGATATTTTTGTGTTCCCCTCGGCGCTGGAAACATTTGGTCTGGTGGTGGTGGAAGCGATGGCCGCCGGTCTGCCCGTCGTGGCCTCGCGTGTGGGCGGTGTTTGTGATGTCGTTGAAGAGGGCCGCACTGGGTACACCTTCGCTATAGATGATACGGATGCCCTGGTAAACGGCGTGCGGCGGATTGCCAGCAACCCGGAGCAAAGGCGGCAGATGGGGCGGGCTGCGCGCGCCTTTGCGGAAACCCAGACCTGGCCCGCCATGATGGACGCCGTGATTGACCTCTACGCCCGTTTAATTGCTGAACGCCAGGGACCTGCGGCTTAAGGTCTTGGAAAGGCGCGGCGGGTATCTTCCTCGATAGATTTTTGGCTTGAACTTGAAAATGAAGCAGGGTAGTCATCATTCAACAACGCATCAAACAAATTATTGTGATTGTCTGCGGTGTGTATACGCTGGCGCTGGTCGTTTATCTGGTCTTGCGGCTGGCATTTGGGGATGGTTTCTGGTGGCTGGGGTTGCTGAATACCTTTGCTCACTTGTTATTTCTACCGCTGCTGGTGTTCTTCCCGCTGGCGTTGTTAATTCGGGCGCGCGGTGCGGCTTTACGGCTGCTGCCGCTGATCGTGGTCGCTGGTCTGTGGTTTGGGCCGTATTATCTGCCAAAAACGCCAGCGCTGGCGTCAAATGCGGTTATCCGCATTCTGACGTTTAATATTTGGGGTGATAACCAACGGCTGGAAGACGCGGAAGCCTGGATGCTTCAGACGGATGCTGATGTGATTCTGTTACAGGAAATTCCTGAAAGTTATTCTACCAATGGCGTCCCGGCGCTGTTGACCGCTTATCCCTATCAATTTATGCAAGGGTTGGATGTCCGCGTCTGGGGCAATGCTGTCCTCTCGCGGTATCCGTTTGTGGATACCGAAAACTTTGATCTGGAGGGCGACGGCACACCGTCACACCAACGTGTCGCCCTGGATTTGGGCGGTAAAACTATCGCATTATACAATATTCACCTGCTGATGCGGATGGAAGTGGAACCGCATTTCTATTTGCCGATTAACAATCCGTTTCTGAACATGGCGCTGCGGTATGACGATAAGCCGCGTAATCAGCAAATTGAACGCCTGCTGCCACTGCTGGAAAATGAAGCTCACCCCTTTATTGCTGCCGGTGATTTTAATACCTCTGACCAGAGCATTATGTATGGCCGGTTGGCGGCGCAAATGGGGGATAGTTTTCGAGAGGCGGGGATGGGTTTAGGTGGGAGTTGGCCGATTCCGGTTCTGGGTGAACTGCCGAACTTTTTGCCACCGATATTTCGGATTGATTACATCTGGCACAGCGACCAGTTCCAAGCGGTAAACGCCCAAGTTGGCCCGCGCCTCAGCTCCGACCATTTGCCGCTGCTGGTGACGCTGGCCTTTCAGCCCTCAGCATAACTTAAGGGATTGGAAAGTTGCCGCGTTTATGTTCCCTGTAGTTCTTTAGACAAGGTAGGACAATCATCATTCAACAACGCGCTAAACAAGTTTTCGTGATTGTCTGCGGTGTGTATACGCTGGCGCTGGTCGTTTATCTGGCCTTACGGTTGTTATTTGGTGATGGTTTCTGGTGGCTGGGACTGCTGAATACCTTCGCCCATTTGTTATTTTTGCCGCTGCTGGTACTGCTCCCGTTGGCGCTGTTGATTCGGGCGCGCGGTGCGGCGTTACGGCTGCTGCCGCTGGTCGTAGTCGCTGGTTTGTGGTTCGGACCGTATTATCTGCCAAAGGCCCCGCCAGAGGCGGTGGGGGATACCATCCGGGTGGCGACATTTAACATGCGTGTGGTCAATAATGACTTATCCTTGGCTGAAACCTGGATTAAACAGCTTGGCGCCGACATCGTTTGTCTGCAAGAGATACCGCTCGATTTGGCCGAATCTTTGCTGGCCCGGCTGCACGAACACTTTCCTTATCAAGCAGTGCAGGATGATATTGTCCGGTGGGTTGGTTATCCTTCCCAGAATGCGATTCTGTCTCGTTATTCGATTGTGCAGACGGACACGGTTGATCTTCAGGCCGATGGAACGGCACTACCCGTCCGCGCCGTGTTGGACGTGAACGGCCAGTTAATCGCCGTGTATAACGTCCATTTGGCGTGGCCTTCGGGCGGCCCGCGCCTGGAACTGCCGGTTAATAATTATTATCTGAACACTTTTCTGGGGTTTGATGATCGTATCCGCAACCAGCAGATTATGCGCTTGCTTGCACATTTACAGACCGAACCGTATGCCTATCTCATCGCTGGCGATTTTAACACCAGCTCATCCAGTGGAATTTACCAGCAGTTGGCCGCCGCCATGCACGATTCGTTCCGTGAAATTGGGGCGGGTTTTGGTGGAACGTGGCCGGTTAGTGAAGTCCTGGGCTTGCCCGGATTTGTGCCGCCGTTTTTGCGGCTGGATTACATCTGGCACAGCGACCAGTTCCAGGCGGTGAGCGCGCAGGTTGGCCCGCGCCTCGGCTCCGATCATTTGCCGCTGCTGGTGACGCTGGCGTTTTTGGCTGATGGCTGAACCGGAAAACTTTGATGGTATGATGAAGCGCGAGTAAAGTACTTACTAACGGAATCGGTATGTCTCAGATTTTTCGGCAGCGGGTTCAGTTCGTCGTCGCGCTGGCGGTCAACAGTTATGTTGTGCTGCTGGTGTTGTATCTGGCGCTGCGCCTGCTGTTTGGGGATGGTTTTTGGTGGCTGTCGCTGCTGAACACGTTTGCCCATTTGTTATTTCTGCCGCTGCTGGTACTGCTCCCGCTGGCGCTGTTGATTCGCGCGCGCGGCGCGGCTTTACGGCTGCTGCCGCTGATTGTGGTTGCTGGCCTATGGTTTGTTCCCGCGTATCTGCCGAAAACGGTGTTGGCTGCAAACCCCACGCTTAAGGTGTTAACCTTTAACGTCTGGAGGCACAACCACGATTTACACCAAATTGAGGGTTGGGTCCGCCAAACGCAGGCGGATATTGTGATGCTGCAAGAAATCTCGCCCACCTATGCGACGGATACGCTGCCGGGGCTGCTGGATATTTACCCCTATCAATCCAGTCAGGCCGATAACACCCGCTGGGGCGGGAATATCATTCTGTCACGTTATCCCATCCTGTCGCAGGACTATATTGATTTGCAGACGCCCGATAATCCCTCCCCGCTGCGGTTGGTGCTGGATGTAGACGGGGAGGCCGTTGCTGTTTATAACGTGCATCTGGCCTGGCCGAGCCGTCAAACGCCGCGTTTGTCGCTGCCCTGGGATAACTTCGGTCTCCGCGTTTTGTTGGGTTTTGATGATCGTATTCGCAACCAACAGATTCAACACTTGGTTGACCATTTGAAAACGGAACCGCATCCCTTTATCATCGCTGGCGATTTTAACGCCAGTTCTTCGAGTGCAACCTATCAGCCGCTCGCCACCGTCATGCGCGACTCGTTTCATGAAGTGGGGGTGGGCTTTGGCGGAACCTGGCCTGTGAGTCAGGTACGGGGTTTATTGGAAATTGTGCCGCCTTTAATCCGCATTGATTATATCTGGCACAGTGACCAGTTCCGTGCGCTGGATGCCCAACGTGGCCCGGAATTGGGTTCGGATCATCTGCCGCTGCTGGTGACGCTCGCGCTTCCATCATCGTAATTTTACTCGTGCTGCTCCATGCGCTAGGCAGTTGAAAGGCGCTTGGCATAAGGTGGGGCGGTGTTGCCTGGCTTTTGGAGTACACAACTTTGAAATCAACTAACCGCTTGCTGATGCTGATCACTGGCGTTTATAGTCTGCTGCTGTCCCTGCATCTGGT
>DATALK010000258.1:0-4720 GCA_036261085.1 Phototrophicaceae bacterium
GATAAGGATGGCAACCCTCCCTGAATAGTAAACCTCAGTCACCTTAGATTAACTGTTCATGAGTGGGAAAACATTGATCTACATCAAGTTTAATCCCGATTGGGAAACAAAAGGGCGACATAGCTGCCGCCCTTACCGAAAATGACCCGTTTTGAACGAGAGTTCTTACCGCATGGCGCGGTAATACAACCAGCCAAAACTGCGCCGCACCAGCTTGTTTTCATAATACCGGCTGAGGGCGGGGACATAAAAACGGTTGACGACCCGGCTCAGGCGCGCGCCGCCGGGCAGTTTGGGCATGTCGCTGGCCGCCTTAGCCGGTTTTAACCGCACGCCTTCGACGTGCTGCACTGGCTGTAATGGGTCATAGCGCAGGTTATGCCACACGCCTTTGGTGGTGTATTCGCTGGCCTTGTAACAGGGGTGATAGCCGACTTCCTGACTTTCCGAATACACGGCGTCAAAATCGGCCTGCGAATACAGCAGTTCCCGGCCAATGCCTTTTTTGTAACTCACCACAAATACCGGCTTGGTTAACGGTTGAATGAGCGGTTGCAGATAGGCATTGGAGCGTTTTTTGCAGGGCAGATGATGGTTTTCGAACAGCAGATAATCCTGTACCTGAGCGAGCATGGGGATGTCCGTGCCGTAAAACAGGCGCGAGTTCAGCCGGGGATCAAAACTGTTGCTGCCAAATTCCTTCCCGGCGGCGTGAATCTGGTCGGCCAGTTCGCGGATTAAATCCATCAAACTGCGCACGCGAAAAGCCACATAAGCCTGAAACACGTCTGAATCCACATGAAATAAATCGGGGATGGCCGACCCCATTTCCTGCTGGAACCGCCGCTGGCAGTGCGGGCAGCGGCAGCCAAAAAAGGTCGTCCGACTTTTGCCCAGCATCAGCGGAAACAGCCCAAAGTGCATGTTATCTACGAAAACGCCGTCCACGTCTTCGTGTAAGGCCAGTTCGACTTTGCGGTGAATGTAGGCTTTAAAAGCGGGGTTGTTCGGGCAGGTCAGTTTCCGGCCCCGGTGATAGGGAATCAACCGCCCGCGATAGTCTCGGCAGTAATAATCCTGATCGGGATGTTCGGCTGTTACCAGATTCGTCCCCTGGACATACGCATGAGTGCGAATGCCCAACCGCTGAAAGTTCCCCAAATGCTGGCGCAAAAATTCATAGTCCGCCTGCTCAGTGCGTTCCGAAAAGCCCCAGGAATAACTGACCCAGGCATCGGTAATGCCCAGTTTTTCTTTCGCCTGGCAGAGTTGATCGGCATCGTAGGAGTGCCACAAACTCCATAAATCCACTTTGTGCTGCGGATACTTCAACCGAATCATGCGCTCGGTTCCTGGCCCGGCCCAGCAGTAGACTCCCGCGCGCAGGGGTGCGGCGTTGGTGGTAATGTTGGTATCCATAAAACCTCCGATGATGCTTGCGCCTCGCCCTGGTTGGTCAAGTTGGATTCCGGCATGATGAGAAAATAGGCCAGCGAGTGGACTAAGCGATGGTACACAAAGCCCAGTTTCTCCGGCGACCAGGATTCTCTCTATGAGCATAACGTGTTTTGACGGCTTTGGGGCGTTAAGTTTCGTTAAAAAGAACTGAAGATGCCGGGATCGGGGCGGTTTATGAACCGTTCCCCATTTGTCGCCCACCAACCAAATCGGTACACACGGGCGAAAGTGTTAAGGATCGGAGTAAGTTTCTAAGGCATATAATTAAACAGATGATAATGATGTTACCAGTTCCGGTAGCGAGAAACCAGCCTTCCATAATGAGCCATCCGTGCCGTTTAGAAACGTGAGCGTAATCTAGAATGCAATTGATTAAACGAGTGCCTAGTAATATGGTATTTCTGAATGAAGTTGAAAAACACGAACGCGCCTGGGGCAGCGAAAGTTATACCGGTAGGCCGAGACTCGATCAGATTTTAAGTGCTAAAGTGGTGGCCTTTTGGTATCCGAGTGGCGCCGACGAAGACATGCACACCACGATAACCCTGCATAAAAATATGGATGAAATTTCCAGCTATGTGACTCATCTGGTGTGGCATACAACCAAACATCGTCTGCCCTTAGTGCGCCTGGCACGGGTTTTTCAGAATCAGCACGAAGTCAAAATAAAATCGGTAAAAATAATGTATGAGTTGGAAAAACCGCCCCAGAAATGACCTGGGCGGTTTTTTGACGCGGAGTCGTTGGCGCGCGGGCTAATTCCGGCGGTTTCAGTGGGTCGCCACCACATTTTCGGCGATTGCCAGCAGTGCGGCCTCATCCAGCACATCAATATGTTTGTGGCTGTTCAGGACGATTCCCTGTTTTTCCCACTGGGTCAGGGTGCGGTTAATGGTTTCCACCGTCGCGCTGGTGAACTCAGCCAGATCGCGCTGACTCAACGGCACCTCAATCGAGATTTTGGCGCCATCCTCTTTGCCAAACTTCTGGCACAATTGCAGCAGCGCGTGCGCCAGGCGGCAGTCCACCCGTTTGGCGGCCATCTGCCGCACCCGCTCATGCGCATAATGAACGTGGGTTGTCAGCAAATCAATCACCGTCAGCGCAAAAGGCGGATACTCCAGCATCAACTGCCGCGCATCCTGGCCGTCTACCGCGATAATCACGCTGTCGTGAATGGCTTCAATCTGGGTCGAGTGCGGATACCCGCCGCTGACCGCCAACAGCCCCAGAATTTCGCCCGCGCCGTGCATCTTCAAACAGACGCTCTGGCCGTCCGGCAGATACTCCACCAGCCGCACCCCGCCCTGCTGAATGATGTAAAACGAGCGAATGATGTCACGCTGCCGCAGCAGCACCTCTCCCGGTTTCAAATAATAAACTCTCGAAATCGCGGTCAAGGCTTGTAATACCGGCGCATCCAAATGGGCTAAAGCGTTAATCTGGTATAGGTTAATCTCGGCATTCCGTTGACGGATCATTAAAGTCTTTCCAATAAATGGGAGTTGAGTCTGTCTAATTTTAGCATAAGCTGCCGAACGGTGAACATGCGGCCTGAATTTTATTAGAGTGCATTCGGAAATGGGGGCCGGCGGTTCTGGTTCCGCCAGGGGCTGGAAGTCCCCTGGCTATCGTTCAACGGAAGCGTGCTCCAAGCAGGCTGATGGCAACCACTGCCGCCTCCGGCAGCCCGCTTTGAGCGGGCATTGTAGATTCAAGCGGAGGGCTTTCAGCCTCCGGCGCCACCCAGCGGCGTTTGCCCCAGAAACCGAATGCATCACCCATACCTGCGACGATGATCGCCGTTGAAGTTGGGGGATTATTCCAGCTGCCAGACCGGGCCGTGACCGGGATAAACCGTTTTAACACCCAGCGCGCGAATTCTGGCCCAACTCTGGCGCAGGATTGCGTTTTCCCCAATTGCCAGTGGATGCGTCAGATCGCCCGTAAAGGCGCGGCCTTCATCCAACACCACCGTCACACTATCGTCCGAATGACCGGGGGTGCTGATCATTTCACCCGCGATTCCTAATCCCGCTAAAAAGACGCGGCTGTCACTGAGGTTGAGCCGGATGGCATCAGCTAGGTCAATCGGCACATAATTATGCTGCGGCTTCATATGGGTTTTTAAAATGGGAACCGCCGCTGCCTGGCTTTCCAGCACGATGAGCTGGCTGCCGAGGCGTTTTAATTCCTGCGCCAGACCGGCATGGTCGGGGTGATAATGGGTAATCACAAAATGTTTGATGTCCGCCAGGGGGAGGCCCAGCCGCTGGCACTGGTGCTGGAGCTTGGGCAGCGTTCCCGGCCAGCCGACATCAATCAGCAGCCGGGGGCGGGTATCAGCCAGCACATAATAATTGGTCGAATCATAACCCACATTGACGATATTCATCCCCTGTCTCTAACCTCCCACTGCGGTATCTGAGTCTCTACAGTTTACTGCGGTATTCCGGTGTTTACCCTACTCTTGGCCTCGTCCCCTCGAAAATGCACCCTGGCTGTGTATAATGACGGCGCTTACTCATCATGATGTTTCGGCAGATTATGGTCAATTTGAAACTACGTTCTGTGCCAGTGGGTCTCTGCACCCTTGTGTTTTGCTTTTTTCTGTTATCCGCCTGTGGTTCGAACTCAACGCCGTCGGCTTTTCGCGCCACGCTGCCCGCGTCACCGCCCAATAACGCGCCCGTTTACAGCCCCACGCCGACGCTGACATTAACGTTTACGCTGACGCCCACGCTGACGCTGACACCCACCTTCACGCCGACGTTTACCTTGACGCCCACGCCGACCCTGACCGCAACGCCATCCCCCACTTCAACGCTGTCACCCACGCCGACGCCGCCCTTGTGGACGTTGACGCCGCCCGCAAAGCTAGGCGCACCGCCCGCCTTCCAGAATGAACCCGCCGCGTTAGCGCCCACAGCGGGTTGGAGCTGCGAGGATTTTCCCTGCGAAGACGACCTTCCCGGCTTTTTACGGCGGATTCAAGTGCCGCCGGGATATGTGGTGGAACACGCGGGAAAGTTCCCCGGCCAGCCAAAACAGATTGTCTACGGGCCGGATGGCCGCCTATATGGAACGGTTCTTGAAAATGGCACGCAGAATGGCGCGGTCTACGCGCTGAATGCCGATGGCAGCGCCGAACGCTACAGCGGCGATTTGATCTCCCCGCTGGGATTAGCGTTTCAGCCGGGGACAGATGTCCTGTATGTGACCGGACGGGTGACACCGTTAGCCGGTGGCGGCTTGTGGCGCA
>DATALK010000259.1:0-5519 GCA_036261085.1 Phototrophicaceae bacterium
CCACGTTTGGGCATAAAATGTCCGCTCGTCGTTGGTTAAGCGGCCCAACCGGTCAAGGTACTGCGCCACCAGCGTTTCCACCCAGGCAGCCTGACCGTCGGGTAGGCGTTCGGCCTCAATCGGTTTCAAGGTGTTCGGCAGCGTCGTCATATCTTTTTATTGATCTGGCACCAGATTATCGCGGCCTTCCCCTTGTTTTTCCGGGGAAAGAACCGGCGGCGCAGGCTGGCCCTCATAAACCGGCTCCGGTGTAACCATCGTCGTCCGTATGGGAACGGCATAATCGAGCTTATCTAGCTTCGGTTCGGGATCACACCGTTGGCTATCACTCAGCCGCTCGGCCAACATTTTGGGGTCGTTGGTGAGGGTCGGATTGGGCGACGGCGGCGGGGTCGTGAGCGGGGTCGTTTCCGGCAGGCTGTCTTCTAATGGAAGCTGCCGGATGTCAGGCCGATTTTTCAGAATGAGTGTTTCATCTTCATCAGCGATCAGCGCCACTTTTTTGGGTGGATCGGTGGGGTTAGTCGCCTCTACCGAAATCACGATCACGCTGACATTATCCTCGCCGCCGCGTTCATTGGCGAGGTCTACTAATTTCTGGCTGACGGCATCGGGATTCGTATTTTCCAGCGTCAGGCGGGCAATTTCTACCGGCTTGACGTGCCGGGTCAGCCCATCGGAACATAAAACCAACCGATCACCGATGTGAAGGCGCTTATAATACAGGTCTATATCCACTTCGGACGACTGCCCCAGCGCGCGATATAACACATTCCGCATGGGATGTTCGTCGGCCTGTTCACGGGTAATATGTCCGGCGGCCAGCAGCGCTTCCACAAAACTGTGATCGTGCGTGATCTGCGTGATGGAGCCGTCATCGCCTTCAACCAGATACGCGCGGCTGTCCCCAACGTGGGCAAAAATGGCGGACATGCCCCGCACAAAGGCCAGGGTGACGGTTGTCCCCATGCCGCGATAGTCCGGTGACGAGGCCGCTTTTTCCACAATCATGTCATTGCCAAGCTGGATGACATCGCGTAATTCCTGAGACACCCGATCATCACCCAGCGATTCCAGCGCCTCAACCAGCTGCGAGTCGCGGTTGATTAACCCCGATTTGATCGCCTCAACGGCCAAACGGCTGGCTTCTTCACCAGCGGCAGCGCCGCCCATGCCATCCGCGACCACCGCCAGCACATACTGGCCGCGCGCCCATAGATGGATGTTGTCTTCGTTGTTTTCACGCACCTGGCCGGTGCTGGTACGAGCGCTGCTGCGTAAGCGAATCGATGGTCCCGGGTTAGCCATACCGGTCTCCTACAAAATTCGAGTTTTTCCCATTATACGGCAATTCTGCGCTGGCGATAGCACCCCCATAGCGGACTCTCATTGTTGTTAGGTGGCGGCGCTATTTTTGCTGCCAGATAGCCCGCCTATCCAGCAACATCTCTTACTATAACACGATTTTGTGGTTCATCGGTTAAGAATGCCGGTTTGGTATCCCGGCTGATCTCATTACTGTTTAACCAGATTAAGGCGCATTTACGGTAAATTCCTGGGTTGTACTCCAGGAACCAATCCGACCAGGAGCCAGCGCCCGAATCCGCCAATAATAGCTGCCATAGGTGATAGCTTTTTCAGGCAGGGTATACCAGATTTTGTCGGCTGGTTTGGTAGCCTGATACCGATTCGTTTCTGGAAAATTGGGATTAGAACTTACCTGAATTTCATACTCGACTGCCCAGGGAATGGCTCCCCAGGTGAGGGTGGGCGTTTTGGTCGTAAATAGGTTGATTTTTGGTTGCGCATTTAAAGGAGCTGAAATGAGAACCTCCCAGGTATCGCTCCAATCACTGTCATCACCCCCAATAGTGCGAACCCGCCAGAAATAGGTATCGTAAAGTAAGGGTTGCGGTGGGGTATAGGTGTTGGTGTTAACCGTGAGGCTGGTTGCCTCAACTGTACGGCGATTGATCTGAATTTCATAACCGGCAGCCCCGGTTACAGGCTGCCAGCTAAAAGTTGGCTGCCGGTTGTCCGTTGCTGATCCATTGCTGGGAAGCATGAGATTGGGCTGCGGGAGTTTGATTTGGAGCGTCCAAACATCACTCCAATCACTGTTGATACTGCCCAGAGAGCGAACGCGCCAATAGTAGGTTGTGTTCGTGTTCAAAGCAGCGAACGGTATATAGCTGGCAGCCACGACACTATAGGTTTGGGTGGGCGGATTGGTTTCTCCCAACTGGATTTCATAACCGGCAGCCCCGGTTACGGGCTGCCAGCTAAAAATTGGCTGCCGGTTGTTCGTTGCTGACCCGTTGTCGGGAGCCGTGAGATTAGGCTGAGGGAGTTTGATTCGAACAGACCAAACGGTACTCCAATCGTACTCAGTACCACCCTGTTTTCGTATTCGCCAGTAGTAGATTGATCCAGCGTTTAAAGGTGTTGTTGGTGTGTAGCTGGCGCTCGTAACATTGTAGGTTGGGGTGGGCGGATTGGTTTCTCCTAACTGAATTTCATAACTGGTGGTTCCTGTTACCGATTGCCAGCTAAATGTTGGCTCCCGATTCTCCGTCATTTCCCCGTTACTAGGAGCCAGGAGGGTTAGGTCTGCGTTAACAAAAAAGACTGAGCTGCCGCCCCAATCGGCATCGCCACTACTTGCGACTCGCACATCCCATGAGTAGATTCCGGTTTCCAGAGGTTGGGGTGGGGTATAGCTCAATCCAGTGACCGGGATAATAGTTGGCGGTTGGCTGGCGTATTGTAGCCTTAACTCGTAATTGATTTCCCCTGCAACCTCGCTCCACGTTAAGGTTGGTCGTTGATTTGGGAGAGATGCTCGATAGAGCGGGGCGATGGGATACGGCTTTGCGGTGTCGCTAGCGTAGGGTATGGTAACACATGCCGAAAATTCGGATGTGTTACCATCGGGATCGGTTGCCAGGGCTGTCAAAAAATAGGTTTCGCCAAAAATCACTGAAGGGAAGGTTCGTTCGAATTCAACATGACCGTTGTTGTCGGTAATCACCTCAATGAATTGCTCTGACAGCGTTTCGGAATAGGTGGGTTGCAGACCGTAGCCTTCACCATAGCCGAGATCGCAATCATCGTCACCATAAAATTCGATTCTGTAGGTTTTGTTGGCCTCGCTGTCGAGTGTGCCAATCACTTTATACAAATCGCCGGGGATGTCGGAAATCGTGAGTGTCGGAAAATTCTGCCCCTGGTTGGCCCCAACATCCGTGTCACCTGGATCATTGAGTGTTATGCCATCATCGCCAAGGTTAATGCCCAGCCCTGCATTTTGAAAAATATGATTATTAGTTGTAATCCGATTCCCGGTTGAGCCAGCTTCGATGTGAATGCCGTCGCCCCCACTCCGACTGATAACATTTTCGCCGCTAATGAGCGTCTGATTGGCCCCATCACTAATTTCAATACCAGCACCACCGCTCCCCGGGCAATTGTATGACCCATTTTCTGGTGAAATTATAAGACCGATAATATTATCACCGATCCAGTTGCCGCTGGAAGCAACCCCTTCTATGCGAATGCCATCATTTTCGCTGCTACAGATAGTGTTTCTGTAGATGTGGTATAGATCAGCACCCTCTCCGCCGATGGTGTTGTTCGCTGAATTTTGAACGATAATACCTTCATGATTAGTACCTATTACATCATTATAATCCATACCAATAAGATTTTTGCGAACCCAATTATTACCCCCATTGGTGATAAATATGCCAGCACCATCAAAATTAACGATTGATATATATTCAACGACACTGTTTCCGCCAGTAATTGTGAGGCCATTAGCGCCCGTTCCTGCCAGACTACCATCGAGTAAAACAAGGGGATATACTGTACCAATAATCATTGATGAATCAGTAATATCTGGCAAAGGTGAAGTTGGTCGAATTGTTTTCATCCCATACCAAACTGGACTGAAAGTAACAGTATCAGTTCCAGGGGTATTGTTAGACGCGATAATGGCTTCGCGGAGGCTGCAATGTTCGGTGGTGCAGCTACCATCATTGAGATCATCGGTTGCATTCACAACAAAGGTTGTGCCAGAAGTTTGATTGAAAAATTCGGCGGCATTGGTGACTGAGGAGTTCAACATCAGAATAGTCAGGACAACGATTCCCATTAACAATGCGGCTGTGTTTAAACTGGCTCGTGAGAACATCTATCCCCCTGGTACACTCTGCCGTAAAAGCGGAGAAATATGACTATTGTTTCTACTATAATCATACCTCTGTTTTAACTGATATGGAGTATAGAATAAATTGACCGATTGGTGACGAACAAGTTAACTAACCGGTTCTCTCGCAAAAGTTTCTAACCATCCCCTGTTCGATTGGGCGGGAACGTGGTAGAGTCTGCTATATCCCAAATTATCCCCGTGAGTTTGGGATATAACACCAGGATGGAAAGAAAATGCCCAATTTCGTTGACCTCTACCGCGTGGATAATTTTAATGATACGTTTGCGCTGGGCCACTATGCCCGCGTGCTGGATGGGCTGGATCGCCGCAGCGGTCATCCGGTGGCGTTTAAAGTTATGCGCGCCGAACATCTGCAAGCCGACGGCGAGATTCGCTGGGAATACCGCGCGTTTGCCAACGAAGCCGATTTACTGATGAAGCTGGCCGACTGCCCCTACGTGGTAGATTTGCTGGACTGCGGTTACCTTTCCGACACCAGCGAATTTCCCACTGGCGGCGAGATTGCGGCGTTCCAGCAGGATGTTATTGGATTCACCCAGAGTATGGCCGAGTACGCCGAACGCGGCTGGCGTCCGTACCTGTCCTTACAAAATCTGTCGCGCAACTATAATCTGCTGTACCTGATGAAACCCAACCAGGCCGGGACGCGCTGGCGGCTGCCGAGTGAAGAGGGCCTCGCGCTGGCGCTCCAGTTTGGCGAAATTCTGCGGCTGGCGCACGACAAAAATATTGTCTATCTCGACCACAAGCTGGAACATGTCTATTGGGACGGCAGCCAGTTACGGATTATTGACCTCAACAGTTCGCGGCAATTGGATGACCATAACACCCATGACCGCCAGTTTTACCGGATGGACATTCATAACCTGTGTGTTGGCATCCTGTATCCGATTTTTACCGGCCTGTCACCGCAAAAAACCACGCTGCGCCCGCAGCCGGGGAATATCACCGAAGCCGAATCGCGCTACCGGGACATCATCCAACTGGATTTTGGCATTGAGCCATCGTTGAGTGGGGCGCTGCAAGAACTGTTGCAAACAGGTGCGGCCATGCAGATTGAAAGCGTGGATGAATTTATCGCCGGATTGCAGCAGGTCGCGTCGCTGCACGGCTGGGATTTCCCGCACCATTACACCAGTCCGGCCAGCCGGGACGCGCGTTCCCAGATGCGCGCCGGGATTAATCGGCTGCGGCGCGGGCAGGCCGACCTGCGCGAAGCCCGCGATTTGTTCCGCGAGGCGGCCATTCAGGACGGCATCACCGCTGATCTGGAAGCCGAACTGCGGCG
>DATALK010000523.1:0-24050 GCA_036261085.1 Phototrophicaceae bacterium
AAACCAAGCGTTCTCGGCGGCCAACCGCACATCACAGGCCAGGGCCAGACTCATCCCCGCCCCGACTGCCGCGCCATTAATCGCCCCGATGATCGGCTTGGGCAGCCGCCGCATTTGCAGTACCAACGGGTTATAAACCCGGCGCACAGTTTCACCGTAGTCCAGATCACCGCTTAAGCGCGCCGCCAGATCCGCGCCCGAACAGAACCCCCGGCCCGCCCCGGTCAACACCACGACTCGCACCGTAGCGTCCGTTTCCGCCGCCTGGAACGCCGCCGCCAGTTCGCCCAACAGCCTCTCATTCAGCGCGTTGAGTTTATCCGGGCGATTGAGCGTAATTTTCAAGACCCGCTGGTCAACCTCATAAAGAATGGTCTCGTAAGCCATCGCAACTATTCAGCTCCCGCAGTTTGTCATATACGCACATAATTTCTTAATCACGCGCAGGCCCTTTGGCCGATAAGGAGGCAAACAATGCCGCAATTTCTTCCGCCGAGATGCGCGCCAATTGATCGGCAGGAACCACCCACGTTTCCAACGCCGCACGATCTTTGGCTGAAGTCAGCGCCAGTTTTAAGGCCGACTCACTCGTAGCCGCCTGCACATCCCCCGTATACACAAACGGGCCGCGTTCAACATGCTTTTGAAAAATATGATACCAGTGGTCGGGCTGCTCGCCAGCGGGTAGGTTATACCAGGCTTCCTCCTGGGGCAACGCCGCGCGGGTGAAGGTCAGAACCGCGTCGGCGGGGACAATCCACAGACTGACACACTGCGGCTGACGCACAAACACATCGCGCGCGTTGGCCTGCGCCAGAGTTATATCCGGCGCATGAACCGAACCGACATACTGCTGCGGTGTATTTGCCTGCGCCTGCAAAAAAACTACAAAACGCGGCCACTGGTTTTCAGTCATGGATTTACCTTAGATTGCGTTTCAGCTATCCTAAAATTACTTTCAGTTCTCTTAACATTATAATCTTAATTGATTAGAACAGCACCTATCAAACCCGTTAGAATAGCATTCATAACAACCGGGAGAACCCATCATTGGGATTTTGCTTTAATGCGAGTAATATAATCTCCACTGGCTTGACACCTACTCCGGCATCACATTCATGGATGCCGGTACAGAACCCATTCAAGGAGGGATCATGAAACGTATTGCCGTTCTCACCAGCGGGGGTGATGCACCGGGCATGAATGCCGCGATTCGCGCTGTCGTGCGGACGGGCATCGCCAATGGCTGGGAAGTCTATGGCGTGGAACAGGGCTACAGCGGCCTGATGGCCGGAACCTTTCGGCCACTCGGCGTGCGCGATGTCAGCGGCATTATTCAGAACGGCGGGACGATGTTGGGCAGCGCCCGCGCCCCGGAATTTAAGACCGAAGAAGGCCGGATGCGCGCCCTGCGGGAACTGCACCAACACGGCATTGAAGGGCTGGTCATTATCGGCGGCAACGGTTCGCAAACTGGCGCGAATGCCCTATCGCAAATGAGTTTTCCGGTAGTCGGGGTCGCCTCCACCATTGATAACGATTTGTACGGGTCAGAAATCACCATCGGCGTGGATACCGCGCTTAATATCGCGCTGGAAGCCATTGACCGGTTAAAGACCACCGCGTCATCTCATCAGCGCGCCTTTTTAATTGAAGTGATGGGGCGAGACTGCGGCTATCTGGCCCTGATGAGCGGCATTGCGGGCGGCGCGGAAGCGATTGTTATCCCGGAACGGGAACTGACGCCCGAACAAATCGCCGCGGACATCCGGGTGGCTTACGAACGTGGCAAAGCCCATGCGATTGTAGTGGTGGCGGAAGGCGCTAAAAACAATACCGAAGAACTGGAGCAATACTTCAAAGCTCACCAGGAACGGCTGGGCTTTGAACTCCGCGCCTTCAAGCTGGGGCATATCCAGCGCGGCGGGATGCCTGGTGCGTTTGACCGTCTGTTGGCAACCCGATTGGGCGCAGGCGCAACCAAGTGTCTGGCAAACGGGCAATATGGCGTCCTGGTGGGCCTCAACAAAAGCGAAATTACCATCACACCGCTGGCAGAAGTGGTCGCCACCAAAAAACAGGTTGATCTGGAGTTGCTGGATATGGCCGCTGAACTGGCAAAATAAAGGCGATTCGCTCTTTAAAAGCAAGGGGAAATGTAATATAATCAAAACATCAAAGGGCGTGAAATAGTCTCGATGTGGAGACCGGGCCGGCGAGTAGCGCGAAGGCGCTTGTCAAAAACGTGAAAACCGGCTATCCAACGGCTTCGCAGACGGGGGTGCAATACCCTCCACGTCCATCAGGTACGGACACGATATATCGTGTCCGTACAATTTTCCAATACTTACTTTTTAACTCTTGCGTTCCATTTCCGGCAGCATGGCCCGGTGACGCTCCACCAACGCGGCCAGATGGTAAATCAATTTATCCACCTGCTCCAGCGTGCTGTGTTTCCCCAGCACAAACCGCATCTGCCCCATCAGGCGATCCGGGTCAATCCCCAGCGCCACTAATACATGGCTGGGTTCCTGCTGACCGGTTGTGCAGGCGCTCCCGCCGCTGGCTCCAATCCCAATTTCATTCAGATCGAGCAAAATAGAATCACCGTTCAGCCCGCTCATCGTGAAGCTGGTATGCCCCGGCAGGCGTTCGGTTGGATGGCCGGTGAGGGATGCTTCAGGAATGGTCGCCAATAGACGTTGAATCAGTTGGTCGCGCAAGGGAACCAGCCGCGCCACCGTTTCGGTGCGTTCGATTTCGGCCAAGCGCAGCGCTTCCGCCAAACCGACAATCAAGGCCACCGGTTCCGTGCCGCTGCGGCGATGGGACTGCTGCCCGCCGCCAATGATTTCCGCGTGAAGCGGCACCGCCCGCCGCACATACAGCAGACCAATGCCCTTCGGCCCATAAAACTTGTGGCCGGACAGACTCAGCAGATCAACATTGAGCGCTTTGACATCCAGCGGCAGCAGACCGGGGGCTTGCACCGCATCGGTATGAAACGGAATGCGTTTGGGCTTCAGCGCCGTGCCAATTTCCGCAATCGGGTTAACACTACCGACCTCGTTATTGGCGTAAATTACGCTGACCAGCACCGTGTCCGGGCGCACCGCCGCCAACACCTGCGCCGCTGTCACTCGCCCATACTCGTCTACGGGCAAAAAAGTGACGTCAAAACCCTCATCGGCCAATTCTTTGGCGACATCCAACACGGCATGATGTTCGGCAGCCGTTGTAACAATGTGATTGCCACGCCCGCGCGCCCGCATGGCCCGCGCCACCCCTTTGAGCGCCAGGTTATCACTTTCCGTGCCACCGCTGGTGAAAATGATTTCGGCAGGCTTGCAGTTGAGGACAGCGGCAATGGTTTCCCGCGCCTGCTCGACAGCAACCTTAGCGGCTTTCCCCGCCTGGTGCAAGCTGGACGGATTGCCAAACACCGCCGTCCAGTACGGCAGCATCGCCGCGACGACCCGCTCATCCGTCGGTGTGGTCGCGCTGTGATCGAGATACACAAAATCCGCATCCATAACGATAAACCTCTTACCGACTGATACTGCTGCCGGACATTTCCGTTTGTGGCACTTCGGCCACCGCATCGGCACGGTAATGCGCGCCTCGGCTGATCCGGTTACGCTGGGCGGAGAAGGTCACTATACGCGCCGCCTGCACCGCGTTCCGCAGCCCAATTAACGAATCGTTCAAGCGCTGGCTGCGATAAAATTCTTCGATTTCATGCCACAGATGGCGTAATTCACGCTCCGCTCGCGCCAGCCGTTCCGCCGTGCGCACCAAACCCACATAATGCCACATCACATTTTTGATCGTGGTCATATCCACTTCCACCAGCGCTGGATCAGGTTCGCTGTCGCCCCGGTAGACCCACCCAGGAACACGGGCATTATCTACCGCTTCCCGGCGGCGTGGCAGAATATGCCGAGCCGCACGATCCCCCCAGACCAACCCTTCAAGCAAGCTGGTACTGGCTAAACGGTTCGCCCCATGCAGTCCGGTACAGGCCACCTCCCCAACCGCGTACAATCCCTCTAAGCTGGTCTGGCCCCATTCATCCACATAGACACCACCACAAAAATAATGCGCTGCTGGCACTACCGGAATCCATTCTTTGGTGGCATCAATTCCATACAGGGCACAGTTAGCAATCAGCACCGGGAACCGTTCCTGGATAAATTCCGTCGTCCGCTTGCTGGCGATGTCGAGGTAAACGTGTTCGTAGCCGTGTTCCAGCATCTCGGTGTGAATGGCACGGGCGACCACATCTCGCGGCGCCAGGTCTTTCCACTCCGGCGAATAGCGTTCCATAAACGGGCGACCTTCTGGCGTCAGCAAAACTGCGCCTTCCCCGCGCACCGCCTCACTGATGAGCAAATTCGGCGCGCCGCGCACACTGAGCGTCGTCGGATGAAACTGGATATACTCCGAGTTAATTACCCGCGCACCCGCCCGCCACGCCATCGCCAGACCATCACCCCGCGCCCCTTTGGGATTGCTGGTATTCAGGAAAATCTGTCCCAGGCCGCCGGTTGCCAGCACGGTATGCCCCGCCAATACCCGCTCGACCTCTTTGGTCACACGATTTAAAACATACGCCCCGTGACAGGTAATCGGTTCATACATCGCCAGGGGATCAAGGGCATGGTGGGGAAAGGTAATCAAATCAACGGCGGTATGGTTTGTCAGCAGGGTAACATTGGGCCGCCCGTTCAGCGCATCGAGCATCCCATCAATAATGGCCGCGCCGGTTTTATCCCCGACATGGAAAATACGCCGGGTGCTGTGCGCCCCCTCCAGGCCATACACCATTTCGCCATCTTCAGTCCGATCAAAATGCACCCCACAGCGTTCGATCAAAACGGAGCGCACCAATCCCGGGCCTTCTTCCGCCAGAATCCGCGCAATCTTGGGCGAACTTAACCCCGCCCCGGCTTCCATGATGTCCCGCACTAACAAATCCGGCGAGTCATCTACCCCCCGGGTGACAATCCCCCCCTGCGCCCAACTGGACGCGGTATCGGACGCCTCCGCCGCGCGGGTAATCACCGTGACATGATGATTGGGGTCATCACTTAAACGCAGGGCGGCGGCGGCTCCGGCGATGCCACAGCCAATAATGAGGGTATTTGTGCGAATATGATTCATGTATCCTTCTATTTGGGTATGGTGAGCATCCGATCCAGGGCCAGCTTGGCCTGGTACTTGATGTCATCCGGCACAGTAATTTCGTTGATAACGCGCCCTTCGATGAGATTATCCAGCACAGTTGCCAGATCAATCGGGCTGATACGGTACATGGTGCTGCACAGGCACGAAAACGGCGACAGCGACTCAACTGTCTTGTCGGGAAACTGATCCTTTAAACGGTTAACCAGGTGAATTTCCGTGCCAACCGCCCATTTAGTCCCAGAAGCCGCCGTCTCAATTTGTTTGACAATGTAAGCCGTTGACCCTACGTAATCCGCCTTATCCACCACGCTCATCGCACATTCCGGGTGAACGATAATGTTCACATCAGGGTGGTGTTTACGCCACACATCAACATGTTCAGGCCGGAACTGCTGGTGAACGCTGCAATGGCCGCGCCACAAAATGATACGCGCGTTGCGAATCTGTTCATCGGTCAGACCGCCGTAAGGTTTAAAAGGATTCCACAATACCATCTGTTCCAGCGGAATGTCCATCTGTTTGCCGGTATTCCGGCCAAGATGCTGGTCGGGGAAGAAAAACACTTTTTCCCGCTGCGCAAAGGCCCAGTCCAGCACCCCTCGCGCATTGGACGACGTGCAGACCGTCCCGCCGCGCTCCCCCACAAACGCCTTTAAATCAGCGGTGCTGTTCATATAGGTGATGGGCATCACCTGCCTGGTTGGGTCATCCCCCAGCACATCTTCCAGTTCGGCCCAGGCGGTCAATACTTGTTCCAGCGTCGCCATATCCGCCATGCTGCATCCCGCCTGCATGTTAGGCAGAATCACCACTTGATCGTCCCGCGCCAGAATATCGGCGCTTTCCGCCATAAAATGTACGCCGGAAAAAACGATGTACTTGGCCGCTGTTCGGGCCGCTTCCTGGCTCAACTGGAAGCTGTCACCCTGAAAGTCAGCAAACTGCACCACTTCATCGCGCTGGTAATGATGTCCCAGAATCACCACCTGATCGCCCAGAATTTTCCGCGTGACTTTAATCCGCTCAATAGCGGCTTGCTCTTGTTGAATCAAGGTCTCATCATCGGCCACTGCCACCGGTAAAACCACGTTTTCCATTGTTACTACTCCTATAAATCACACCCGCGTGATCTTCATGGACAAGTCCAGCGCCGAAGCGGAATGGGTCAGCGCGCCCACGCTGATAAAATCCACGCCCGTTTCCGCCACCGCCCGCACTCGTTCCAGACTCATGTTACCAGAGGCTTCCAGCGGCACACGCCCACTGGCAATGGTGACCGCTTCGCGCATCTGATCATCGGTCATGTTGTCGAGCAAAATACGATCCGGGTTCAGTCCCAGGGCTTCCCGCAGTTCATCCAGGGTTCGAACTTCAACTTCGATTTTCAAGCCCGCAGCCAGTGGATTAGCCCGCACCGCCGCCACTGCTGGTGTAATACCCCCCGCCCCATCAATATGATTATCTTTCACCAGCACCATATCATATAAGCCAATCCGGTGATTCTGGCCGCCGCCCTGCCGCACCGCGTACTTTTCGAGCGAACGCCAGCCGGGAGTCGTTTTGCGAGTATCCAGAATCACGGCTTTTGTCCCCGCTGTCGCCGCAACAAACTGCTGGGCCAGCGTGGCGATGCCGCTAAGACGCTGTAAAAAGTTCAGAGCGACTCGTTCGCCGGTTAATACCGCCCGCCCCTGGCCGACCACTTCGGCAATCAAATCGCCGGACTCAACGTAAGCACCATCGGCTTTCAACAGCTTCACCTGGACAGCAGCATCAACCTGTTGAAACACCAACTGCACCAGCGGCAAACCGGCAATCACGCCCTCAGCTTTAGCGCGGATTTGCCCCTTTAAGCGCAGTTCCGACGGCAAAGTCGCCAGCGAAGTCACATCGCCGAGCTCGCCCACATCTTCCTGAAGTGCCAACCGAACCAGAGTTTCGGCGGATTGTTGGTCAAATGACATGATTACTCTCGATATTTAGACGTTGTGGAACCGAGGAATATTCCTCGTTCCGTCCAGTATTAGCCTTTATCATATGAAAATAAAATGGGGTGCGCAATAGCTTAACCAGTCCTTTAACCGGGGAAAACAACAGGGGCGTAAAATTTTACGCCCCTGAAAACATCATCTGAATCGGATTAATGAAACTAGTCCAGCTTTTCCAACGGCTGCGGACGATGGCCGAACTGAACCTCCGGCCCATTAACCGGCGCGGCCCAACGAACGCCATTGGTAATCACGCGCATGACTTCCGGCTGATAATAGGTCGGATAGGTTTCGTGGCCGGGGCGGAAATAGAAAATTTTGCCGCGTCCCCGGTAGAAACAGCACCCGCTGCGGAAGATCTCGCCGCCCTGGAACCAGCTCACCAGCACCAATTCATCCGGCGTGGGGATGTCAAAATGTTCGCCGTACATCTCCTCGTGCGGGATTTCGATATACTCCCCCAACCCTTCCGCAATCGGATGGCCGGGCGCGACCACCCACAGGCGTTCGCGTTCTTCGGCTTCGCGCCATTTCAGATTGCAGGTCGTACCCATTAATTTCTGGAAAATTTTAGAGAAGTGACCGGAATGCAGCACCACCAGCCCCATACCTTCCAAAACCCGCTGATGAACGCGCTCCACAATCGCATCCTGCACATCACCGTGCGCCATATGCCCCCACCAGGTCAGGACATCGGTCTGCGCCAACACGGCTTCTGTCAGGCCATGTTCGGGGTCATCCAGCAGCGCCGCCCGCACATCCATCCCCTGCTCACGCAGCGCCTTCACAATGGGCTGGTGCAAGCCTTCCGGGTACATTTCTCGAACTTTAGCATGAGTTTTTTCATGACGGCCTTCATTCCAGACCGTAACCCGCAAAGTCATCTATAATAATCCTTTGGTAAAAAGAACGAGCGCTTTTGATTGTAGCCCAAACCAGGAAGGAAAGCATCTGGCCTGCCGCGCTTAGACAGGTTACACTATTACCAATCATTTGCTATCGGTCAGATTGAACAAACATAGAGGAGTCCTCAACGATTATGTCTCGCATCCGCACACTCATTATGGGAGCCGCCGGGCGTGACTTCCACAACTTTAACGTCTTCTTCCGCGACAACGAGCAGTATGAAGTGGTCGCCTTCACCGCCACCCAGATTCCCGGCATTGAGGGCCGCCTGTATCCGGGAGAACTCGCTGGCCGTCTTTATCCGCAAGGCATCCCGATTTATGATGAGCGTGAGTTAATCCGGCTGCTGGCCGAAAAACAGGTTGAGCAGGTGATCTTTGCTTACAGCGATGTCTCCCATCAATATATCATGCATAAAGCCTCGCAAGTGTTAGCCGCTGGAAGCGATTTTCGGCTGATGGGTACGCACACTACGCAGATCAAGAGCAGCAAGCCGGTGGTTTCCGTCTGCGCAGTGCGGACCGGCAGCGGCAAAAGTCAGACCTCGCGCTTTGTCGTGGACACCTTGCAATCCTATGGTTATAAGGTCGTCGCCGTGCGCCATCCCATGCCTTACGGCAATCTTGTCGCCCAGGCGGTACAGCGCTTCGCCGAATATGATGACCTGGACGAATATGAATGCACGATTGAAGAACGCGAAGAATACGAACCCTATATTGATCGGGGCGCGGTGATTTACGCGGGGGTGGACTATGGCGCGATTTTGCGGCAGGCCGAACAGGAGGCTGACGTCATTGTGTGGGATGGCGGCAATAACGATCTGCCGTTTTACCAATCAGACCTGCACATCGTCGTGGTTGACCCGCACCGCCCCGGCCACGAAATGAGCTATCACCCCGGTGAGGCCAATTTGCGACTGGCCGATGTGGTGCTGATTAATAAAGTAGATACTGCTGACTATGCCAACGTGCGGCTGGTACGAGATAATGTTCAGGTCGCTAATCCTGACGCCATTGTTTTGGAAGCGGCTTCCCCGCTGTTTGTGGATGATCCGGCGGCCATTCGCGGGAAGCGCGTGCTGGTCGTGGAAGATGGCCCCACGCTGACACACGGCGAAATGGCCTACGGCGCGGGTGTGATCGCGGCGCAACGCTTTGGCGCGGCAGAAATTATTGATCCGCGTCCGTTCGCGGTGGGTTCGATCACGGCCACCTATAACAAATACCCGACTACCGGTAAAGTGCTGCCAGCGATGGGTTACGGCGCGCAGCAGATGCGCGAACTGGAAACCACCATCAACAATTCTGATGCCGATCTGGTCATTGTCGCCACGCCGATTGATTTAAGCCGAATTATCAACATTAAGCTGCCAACGCAGCGGGTGCAGTACGAACTCCAGGTCATCGGCACACCAACACTGGCCGACATCCTGAAAGAGAAGTTCGGCAAATAGAGGCAACCATAGGGGAGCGCACGCAGGCGCTCCCCTACAACATTCTCAGCCAATTGCCACAGAGCATCGGCTCGCGCTCATCACTCTGTGTCTTTGTGCCTCAGTGTCTCCGTGTTATGCTTTTCTCGTTTTCCTAATACGACGTTTCCATATCGAAAAAGCCGGTTTCTTTCGCCAGATGCAGCGCCCACTTGTAAAAGAACCATGAGAACACCAGCAGCGCCAGCGTCATCACGGCCAAGATGCCCATAAGCTGTAAATCCGAAAACCCGGCCAGCGTGGGAAACTTCGCCGCACTGGGGCCAAGAATGGCCCGCCGCGCCAGTTCCAGCCAATACGTAACCGGAAAGACAAACCCCACCGGACGCAGCCACGCGGGCAGCACATCCAACGGAAAAATCGCGCCCGTGAACAGATACAGCGCGCCGGAAATCGCCTCCCCCACCGACCAGAAATGCCGCGCCAGCATCATCGTGAGTGAGCCAACAACCATCCCAATCGCCGCCAGCGCCAGCACCCCCAGCGCCGTGCTAAAGATGAACAACAGCCAATCAATCGCGCCAATGGTAATCGGCAAATGAAAAAAGACGATGCCAAAACCGATAGTAATCAGCACCGACACCAACCCCACCACCAACCGCGCCACACCCCGCCCCATCAGGTAAAAATACCCGTCCATCGGCGTGGTGTGCAGTTGGCGCAGCGTCCGGTAGTGTTCGCGGTCATCAATGACCGACCAACTAACGCCGCTGATGACCTGCCCCACCAGGATATACAGCGCGTTACCCAGGTAGATATAAGCAAAGATCGGCTCCTGCATCGCCCCGTTGGTAATGACGCTGTACATCACCACCAGAATCAGCACGCTGGCAATCGGACGCGCAATCGAATAGACGGCAAACAGGAACGGATCCGCCCAATTCGATTCAATCTGCCAACCCAACCAAACCGCCGTTAGAAACGTGCGCAGTTTGTCACTGCGCCGCACAAAAGGAATATCAAAGAGAGGTCGTGTAATTGCCATAATTACCTCCGGCGCTCAATCAGGCGGCCTTCGCGGCGGCCCTTTTCTTCCAACAGAGCCAGCATTTTCATCGCGCTAAAAACAAAAACCACCGCTAGCACCACCAAAACCACTAATTCCACTTCAACCGATAGAAAGCCCAACGTGGGATCACCGGCAAATATCAGTTGGCGCATGGCATCCATACCGAGCGTGAGCGGAATAACCGAGGCAAAGGTTGCCACCCAGACACCTAAGGACTTGATCGGGAAATAAAACCCCGACACCAGATACACCGGCTCTTGCAGCAAGTTGGAGATATGCCACGCTTCGCGCCCTGCGGCCAGAAAAACCGAGGCGAACATCATGCCCAAACCATACAGGGCCACCATCGTCACGGCAAAAACGATAATCAACAGGGGAAAACTGGCAACCTGATAGGTAACATTAAACAGCAGCGAACACACCACCAGAATAATGGTAGCGCGGGTCGCCGTCATCACAATGCCGCCAACGGCCATCCCAAGCAGAATTGCCATCAGCGGGCCGGGCGATACCACATAGAGTTCCAGGTTACCGCCATCTTTATCCCAATACAGTTGGCTCGCCATTGACCACAAAACATTTAGCCAGAAGGCGGTCATGGCCCCGCCCATAACCACAAAACCGGTAAACTGTTCCGGCGCGCCAATCGCCCGATAGACAAACACGTAAGACACCGTACCCATCAGCGGCAACACAGTTTCAAAAAACAGCCAGCTTTTTTCCCGCGCAGAGCCGATAATACGCGGATAGGCCCGCGCCCACATGGTGTACCAGAACAACCGCCAGCCGGTGGCGCGCTGCACCCGTTCACTGAGCATTTTCACCATCCTCCTTATGGGAGGTATCCACATCCAGGCGGCGGCCAACCAGATTCACAAACACATCTTCCAGGGTTGGTTCACGCTTTTCAAGGGAAATCAGACTGGAACCGCGCCGGTTGAGGTGGGCCAGCACGCCAGAGAGGACATCCTCCTGCGCCAGAATCAGATTCAATTCGGTATGGCCGTTCTGTTCCGCAACGGAGACCTGCCGCACGCCGGGAACAGCTTCCAGCATGTCATCACGGCTCGGTTTTGGCCCCAACGGGCCGACCTTCAGATTAAAAATTGCATCCTGCTGCAAGCGATGTTTGAGGTTTTGCGGGGTGTCACAGGCCAACAATCGCCCTTTATCAATGATCGCCAGCCGATCACACAGTTCGTCCGCCTCTGCCATGTAGTGGGTCGTAAGTAAGATGGTTTTATCTGTATTTTCTTTCATCCACTGTTTAACAAAACCGCGCACATCCCGCGCGGCGGTCACATCCAGCCCTAACGTAGGTTCATCGAGAAACACCACGTTCGGGTCACTGATAAAACCCCGGATAAAGTTCATTTTCTGACGCAAACCGGTAGACAAATCCGAAATTTTGGTACGCTTGCGGTCAGCAATGCCGACCACTTCCAGCAGCCCATCAATCCGCCGCCGCGCCGTCGCATTATCCAGACCGTAAAACCGCGCGAACATCCACAAATTTTCCTGAACGGTGAGCAAACCATAGCCGCTGGTTTCGCCGCCGCTCACCATGCTAATGCGCCGCCGGATTTCCTGCACATCGCGTACCACATCCAGGTCTTCCACCAACGCTGTTCCGCTGGTCGGCAGTAGCAGGGTCGCCAGAATTTTGATGAGTGTGGTCTTGCCCGCGCCATTGGGGCCAAGTAAGCCAAACAACTCGCCCTTGTGGACTTCCAGATTGACCCCCTCCAACGCAATCAGCGTCTTGGGATCACCTTTCTGTTTGGGGCCACGTAGTTTATAGACTCGCCCCAGGTCTTGGGTTTGGATCGCCAGACCAGCATTCATCGGTTCCCCTTCCATCTTCATCACAATAGGCTCATAATGGTTCACACAGGACTATTTTGCCCGATTTTGCGGTTGATTGCCAGCGCTAATCTTAACGCAGAAGATAGCCCTTTCGTTCTATAATGTCAACGTATGATAATGCACACCTTAACTAAGGACGTTCTATACTGGCACAAAAGCTGAGGGTATCGTACTATTTGTCTAAAATATCAGCGTTTCATTCAGGCATATTGTACTAAAGGCGGCAAAATGACGAGTGGAAAAGTCGTAATCAACCAGGAAAGATGTAAAGGCTGCACCCTTTGCACGACAGTTTGCCCGCAGGATGTGCTTTTTATGGCGGAGGAACACCTGAACGCCAAAGGTTATCATCCTGCCGCTTATATTGACCCGGAAGAAAACTGCACCGGCTGCGCCATCTGCGCGGTCATTTGCCCGGACGTGTGTATCACCGTTTACCGGGAAGCCCCCACGCCCCATCACCAACGCCTGACAGGAGTAAATAGATGACCCGCGAACTGCTTAAAGGCAACGTAGCGATTGCAGAAGCCGCTGTCCGCGCCGGACTGGATGCCTATTTTGGGTATCCGATCACGCCTCAGACGGAACTGCTCGAATATTTGTCCCAACGTATGCCCGAATTAGGGCGTGTTTTTTTACAGGCGGAAAGTGAAATCGGCGCGATTAACATGGTCTACGGCGCGGCCAGCGCAGGCGCGCGGGTGATGACCTCCTCATCCAGTCCGGGTTTTAGTCTGATGCAGGAAGGCATGTCGTACATTGCCGCGTCGGAACTGCCTTGCGTAGTGATGAACATCATGCGCGGGGGGCCAGGATTAGGCAATATTCTGCCATCGCAGGGCGACTATTTTCAAGTCACACGTTCCGCCGGACATGGCGACTTTCGCCCGATTGTGTTAGCGCCCGCCTCGGTGCAAGAGGCGATTGATTTTATGTTTCTGGCATTCGACCTCACCGAAAAATACCGGCATATGGTCACAATTGCGGCTGACGGTCAACTCGGCCAGATGATGGAACCAGCGGAACTGCCGCCCATGCGGGATACCAAACGCCCGACCCCGGAGTGGGCGCTCACCGGCGCCGCCGGACGCGAACGGCGCATTATCACTTCCGCCTATCTCCAGGGCAATGCCGAAGAAATTTTTAATCTCAAAATTCAGGCGCGCATGAAAGACATTAAGGCCAACGAGCAGCGGGCCTTTGAATATGCCACCGATGACGCCGAACTGCTGGTTATCGGTTACGGCACTGCCGGACGAATTGCATATTCTGCCGTCGAAGCCGCCCGCGAAAAAGGATTAAAAGTTGGCCTGCTGCGTCCCCAAACCCTATGGCCGTTCCCCGAAGAACGGCTGTCAGCGCTGGCCGATACGGTAAGCAGTTGTTTGGTCGTGGAAATGAACGCCGGTCAGATGATCGAAGACGTGCGGTTAGCCACTGGCTGTCAGGTTCCGGTGGAGTTTTATGGCCGCATGGGCGGTGTGGTTCCCATGCCGGACGAAATTCTGAACGCCATTGAAGAAAATTACAGCCGCCTTCCGGTGAAGGTGTAAGGAGTAACGCGATGGAAATGGTCATGACAGAACCGCAGTTGCAAACTGTTTACGAACATCCCCAATCACTGGCCGATGTGCCAACCCACTACTGTCCCGGCTGCACACATGGCATCGCTCACCGGCTGCTGGCCGAAGCGATTGACGAATTAGGCTTGCGGGAACAGACGATTCTGGTCTCGCCGGTGGGCTGCGCGGTCTTTATTTATGAGTACTTCAATTTAGACGCCTGTGAAGCGCCCCATGGCCGCGCTCCAGCAATGGCAACCGGCGTCAAGCGCACCCGGCCCGATAACATCGTTGTGACCTATCAAGGTGACGGCGATCTCGTCTCCATTGGCGCGGCAGAAATCCTGCACGCGGCGGCACGCGGCGAAAAAATTACGACGATTTTTGTTAACAATGCCATTTACGGCATGACGGGCGGGCAAATGGCGCCAACCTCCCTACCCGGCCAGAAAACGTCGTCGTCACCGCTGGGACGGGATACAGACAGCACCGGCAATCCCATTCGGATGAGCGAAGTCCTGGCGCAGCTTGATGGTTCTGCCTACATTGTGCGGCGCTCACTGCATGATGTAGCGAACATTCGCAAAGCTAAAAAGGCCATCGTGACCGCGCTCAAAGTGCAGATGGCCGGTCTGGGCTTCAGCATGGTAGAACTGTTATCAAGCTGCCCGACCAACTGGGGCATTCAACCCACAGACGCGCTGAAATGGATTGAAACCGAGATGGTTCCCTATTTCCCGCTGGGTGATTACAAAGTCCGCGACGACGTAAAAGCCTTATAAGGGAGAAATACCATGCAGCAAGAATTTTTGTTTGCGGGCTTTGGCGGCCAGGGCGTGATGTTCGCGGGACAAATCCTGGCGCACGCGGCGATGGACGAAGGGCTGGAAGTGACGTGGATTCCGTCTTATGGCCCGGAGATGCGCGGCGGAACGGCCCATTGTTTTGTGGTCATCAGCGATAAACCCATTGGCTCACCCGTAACGCGGCATCCGGCTGTCGGCATCGTCTTTAACAACCCCTCGTTCACCAAGTACGAGGCGGAAATTGCTACCGGCGGGCTGCTGGTCGCTAACAGTTCGCTGATTACCGTCAAGAGCCAGCGCACCGATCTTCGCGTACTGGAAATTCCGGCCACCCAAACAGCGGACGATCTCGGTGATTTGCGGCTGACCAATATCGTGATGGTGGGGGCCACCTTAATTGCTTACCCGGCCATTCCGGTAGCCGCTGTTGAACGGGCATTGGAAAAATATCTACCGGCACACCGGCGCAACCTGCTGCCGCTCAACCGGCAAGCCCTGGCTAAAGGCGCGGAATTAGCAACAAACATGGTACAATCAGCGTAAAAGAATTAAATCCATATTCAATAAAATGGGGCTGAATTTATGCTGACTGTTGCTGATATTATGACCCCCGACCCCTCAACGGTGAACCGTCAGGCATCCCTCACCGATGTGATGGGGATGATGAAAGCCTGCGCCTGCCGTCAGATACCGGTGGTCGAGAACGATCAGGTCATCGGGATTATCACGGATCGAGACATCCGGTTGGCGATGAACTCACCGTTTGTGCTGCACGAACGGCGGCAGGATCAGGATTTGCTCACTCACGTCACCGCCGAAGCCTGTATGACCCGTGAGCCAATGACCATTGAAGCCGAGGCCCCCGCCGCCCAGGCCGCCGAACTGATGAAAACCTACAAATTCGGCAGCCTGCCCGTGACCAGCGGCGGCAAACTCATCGGGATCGTCACCGTCAGCGACATTTTGCGCAGTTACATGGATCTACTGCGCGAAAAAACAGCCCAATCATAACCGGCGTCGGGACACAAACGGTTGTGTCCCGCTGGGTTCTATTATGCGGTCAGTTCCGCTTTCTGCCCCATCAACCACAGATAGCCATCTTCCAGGCTGGGATCAATGGCGGTGGCCGCATACTGGCTCCCCGGTTCACCCAACACCCGATACTGCACGCCGTGCTGCATTTGCAGCGTGGAAACGACGCGCAGACCGCTGTCCGGCTGCGTCCCGGAAGTCGTAATCGTCCACACATGGCCGCGCGCCTGCCCGATCAAATCACTGGGCGCGCCGCGAAACACTACCCGTCCCTGATTGATAACCGCCAGATCGTTGCAGCTATGGCTGATGTCTTCAACAATGTGGGTCGAAAGAATCACGGTACAGCGCCCCGCCATCTCCGACAGCAGATTACGGAAGCGGACGCGCTCTTCCGGGTCCAGGCCAACCGTGGGTTCGTCCACAATCAGCAGTTTCGGACTGCCAAGCAGCGCTTGCGCAATCCCAATCCGGCGCTTCATGCCGCCTGAATACGTTTTTAAGCGGCGATCCGCCACATCAAGCAGCCGGGTTTCTCCCAGCAGTTGATGCACCTGCTGCTGACGCGCCTTACGGTCAGTCACGCCTTTGAGGATAGCGATATAGTCCAAAAATTCACGTCCGCTGAGATTTGGATACAATCCCAATTCCTGCGGCAGATAACCCAACACCGACTTGGCCGCCATCTTACCCGGCAGCGTGGACAGGTCATTACCAAAGACCTGCACCCGCCCCGTGGTCGGGCGCAGCAAACCGGCGATAATCCGCATCAGCGTGGTTTTGCCCGCGCCATTTGGCCCCACCAGCCCAAACATGCCGCTGCCAATGTTCAAGTCAATACCCGCTAACGCCTGAACTTTGCCAGCATAGGTTTTTGACAGATTTGTGATTTCGATCATGAGTATTTCTCCCTAGCTATCACCGGTTACGAGAAAGTCCCCGGTTACGTTCACATCCGGTAACGCTGCCAACGCAGCCCCAATTGAGCTAACCCGCCTAAAACCACCAGTTCCGCCAACCCCGCCAGTAGACACACACCAATATCCCACCTGGTAAACACGGTGATTAAAGACGGGTTATCCGGCACCAACTGTGCCATAAAATACATGATCAGTGGAGCGCGCACCGCGCTAAAATACGTACCAATAGGGTTTCCACTACCAAAGAAAAACGAGACAACTAACACAATGATAGTTACCGTTACCGCCTGGCGGCGGGTGGTCAGCGCAAATGGCAGCAGTACGCCCAATCCGCCATTCAGTATTACCAGCGCCACCGCGCCCACCGCCCAGGTTTCGAACAAGAAACGGGGGTTAAATTCCCCAAAAGCAAACCGGAAAAGCAGGACAACCGGACCCAAAATAACAGCCAGACCGAGCAGCACCCCGGCCCACAGCCCCAGCAGTTTGCCGCCCAGGTAAGCACTCCCAGGGAGCGGTGTGCTGTCCAGCAAATCCTGTATCCCCAACTGGCGGTCTTTCGGGATTAAATCGGCGGCAAAAACGGGCAGAAAAAAGACCAGCACCAGACAAACCGCCGCCCAGGAAGCCCCCGCAACCAGGCTACCAATCTGATCGCTCACCCAACTGGGCATGGCGGTCTGTATCATTTCATTATCCCGGCTCACGCCCACAATCAATGCCATCGCCGCCGTTAACATGAGGATCATGAGCAGCAGCACCGCTAAGGTCGGCCCACGCCAGAACATACGCAGTTCATACCGGGCCACGCCCAAAAGTTGCGCCCGCCACAGCCGATTCATGCTCGATCTCCGCGCCAACGCAGCCAACCCCAGGCTAACGCCCAGATTACTGCGATTTCCACCAGCCCCACCAGAATCGTGTCGCGCACAACCGCCGCCGAAACCAGCAGCGCCGGATTATTCGACCCCAAACCGGCCTCCGCCTGAACATTAAACATAAAATAGTTAATGATGGGGATACGGATCGGATTGAGCGTTTCGTTATTAAAACTGCCGCGCAAATCCCAATTGTTCATCAGCAGCGGCAGCACAAAAATAAACAGGGTCAGGAAACCGGTGACAACTACGATAGCGCGGCGGCGAGATGGCTGCCCGACGGCCAGCAGCACCCCCAGGCTGCTGTTTAAAACGGCAATCGCTCCAGCGCCAAAGATTGCCATCTCGGCGAACTTACCGACATCAAACGCACCCGCCCGCAGCCGCCAGACTAAAGCGCAGAAAAATAACCCAACGCCCACCCCGATTAACACCGCGACCCAGGTTCCAATCAGTTTACCGGTCAGGTAAACGGCCCGCGACACCGGCAGGCTGTCCAGCAAATCCCGAACGCCGTGCTGCCGATCCAGCGGAATCGTATCCGCTACCATCACCGGCAGAATAAACACTAAGCCAATACCCAATGGCATCCAGGTGGTAAAAATGGCGTAGGCGGTCACAACTCGGTTATAGGTACTTACATCCAGATCATTAGGCTTAAGCAGACTATCCCCGGCAATCAACACTGCCGCAACGGTAATCAGCGTAAAAGCCAGCGTCATAATCAGCAATGGCCGCCGCCGCCAGTGCATTCGGAATTCGTAAAGGATCATGCCTCGCAGTTGGTTCAGAGCAACTTGTGCCATCGTTCCTTCCTTCATGTGTTTGTTCCCCAAAGAGGTGGTTCGCCGGGGCGAGGCAGTGCCGTGCCCCTACAGAAACTAATTACCGGTTATTCCCTTTTGACGAGCGCGAACCGGCCAGCAGTTGTTCCTCATCCCGCAGTTGGCGTACCGTCAGCAGCAGCAGACCGACACCCAACCCCAGCACAATCACGCGATTTATCCAGTAATCGCCCATCGGAACATCGCCGGGTTGCAGGTACGGATTAAAGGCCCAGATAAACGGCAGCAGCAGATTCAGCGGCCAGAAGGTCGGCATACCGGGCAGCAGTCCCGCGCGGAAAAAGGCAAAAACAAACCACACCATCCCGGCAATGGTCGCGCCAAACATCGCTACGCGGGAACGAATGGTAACAAAAGTGGCAATCGCCATTAACAGCACCGCCGGAGCCAGCCAAGTAACCAGTGTCAGCAGCACATCCAGATCAGGCTCCGCGAATCGGCACAAAATCACCCCGGCCACAACGACTACCACTTGCGAGACAAACAGGATACCCAGCCGTTCCAGCAGCAGCCATGAAGCCGGACGAGGAGCCGCCAGCAGCACTTCCAATCCGGGTTCATCGTCTGGCGAGAAAATTAGCGCTGCCTGAATCGCCAGCACCAGCGGCACGATGGATTCAATTGCCCGCGCCGCCCCGGCGATGGGCAAAGCATAAGGCGCATCACCATCACCCGCAGCGAGTACCCAAACCCCGCCGAAAGCGGCCACCATGCCAATCCACCCGACCAGTTGCACGCTGACCCGCCACGCCACCTGACGAGGCCGTTGGGCAAATATCCACGCCGCATTAACCAAACACCACAGTGCCAGCAAACCTAATCCCAATGCCACCACCTGGGCCAGTGGGCGCGTTTCTGCCAACATCAGATTGAAATCACGCGGGGCGCAGCTGATGAGAAACCCACCGAGGCCCAGGGCCAGCAGATAAAACAAAACTGTCTTAAGGGTGTTCATCGGCAGATTCATAGCAGCCATTATTCCAGCCGGTTTTTCAAGAATTGCTTTCACAACGATTCTCCCGTTCTCCGTTTGGGTTCACCAACCAACCACAAAGCCATCACCACCAGCAGCGCGGCCAAGATCAGCAATCGTGGCTGCATGACCGGGTCAGATAGCCCCGGCAAAGACAGCAGCAGGGTAATGGGGTTAACCATCGGCGGCAGCCGAAAGGTCACATGCAGCCCCCAGACCAGCAGACTAAAAACCATACCCGCAATCGAGTCTCCGGTAACGACACTCAGCCAGAAGGCAAACGCCGACAGAAACGTCATTGGCACCAGCCAGGATAGAATCAGCGGCCAGAGCAGTACATCGGCACGCGCCAGCGCCAGAACAACACTGCCGACCAGGCTAAAAACCAGATTAAGGCCAAATACCACCAGCAGCCGCGCCAGGAGCAACAGCCGGGCCGAAGCCGGAGTCGAGTCTTCCAGATCAAGGATGCGTTCCATATCCGAGTCGTACAGCAGCGCCACACCGACAGCCGCCATGACGGGCGCAAGGATTGCCAGCGGCGACAGACCGTTAACCTGTGTGGTGGTCAGGTTCACCACAACACCCAACATCACCACCAGCAGCGAGGCCGCAAGAATTTCCCGCCGAACAATCCGCAATTGGGCCAGTACCAGCAGCAGCGGCCACCATTCCCGCACCCGCTGCCACCGGGAAGGCTGCGCCGCAGCGAGCATTTCTAACTGCAAGCGCGCAATCAACTGCGCCGTGTCACGGGCGGTTGGCGGCGGCGCTTGCCACCGCTGCAACTGCTGTGCCACTGCCAGCAAAGACTCGGCTTCACCCGGCGCATCTTCTTGCAACCGCGCCCGCAGCTGTTCCAATTCGTCTCGATCCAATAAATTCCGGTTTGCCATCAGTTCTGTTCCCGCTCTAACACCAGTTCCCGCAGCCGCCCTAGCCCCACACTCAACCGGGATTTCACCGTCCCGACGGGCACGCCCTGCACTTCAGCGATTTCTGCCAATGACAGTTCCTGGTAATACCGCAGCACCAGCGTTTCCCGTTGGGGAACTGGCAACCGCAGCATGGCACTCGCTACCACCTCCCCTTCGATGTCCAATAAAACCGCATCTTCGGGCGCATCAGACACGGCGGCGTCAACATCTTCGGACATCGAAATGGTATGTCGCATTTCGGCCTGTTTGTAATAATCCCGCGCCAGATTGGTAGCAATGCGATATAACCACGCCTTAAACGGCCTCGGATACTCGTACTGGCTGATGTGGTGAATGACGCGGACAAAGGTTTCCTGCACCAAATCTTCGGCCAGCGCACGATCACCGCCAGTCATCCGGTATAAAAAACCCAGCAGCAAGCTGTGATGCCGTTCCACCAGCGCCGCCAGACAATTGCGATCCCCGTACTGGATGCCTCGTGCCAGGTCTTCGTCCCTACGCAAGCGTCTCACTCCGATTGCCTTCCTGCTATCCCGGTTACGAGATTGGACGCAAAAGGTTCATGTCACGACCCATTATCGAGATATAATCGAACCACAAATTTCCAACCACCACCGTTAAGGATCATTATGGCCCCGGATAAACGCCCGATTACAGCGGAAGACCTGTATCAGCTTGTGTATGTCGAAGACCCGCGCATCAGCCCCAATGGGCGCTGGGTTGCTTATGTGCAAACAACGGTTGACAAATTCGAGAACGGCTACAAACGGAATATCTGGTTAGCGCCCACAGCAGGCGGTCAACCGATTCAACTGACACGCAGTGGAAAAGATACCCAACCGCGCTGGAGTCCTGATGGCCGCACGCTGGCCTTTACCTCAGGACGCTTTGAAAAGCCCCAAATTTATCTGCTGCCGGTGAGTGAACCCGGCGGAGAACCCCGCCAACTGACAAAACTAACCAACGGAGCGAGCGGCCCGGCTTGGTCGCCAGACGGCCAGCACATTGCATTCCTGTCCGAAGTCAACGCGGCTGAACGCGCCAAAGAAGACGAGAACGAAAGCGCCCCTCAACTGGCAAATAAACTCGAAAGTCACCAACGCCAGGAACGCAAAAACCGCGACGAAGCCAAGCGGTTTGATCCGCGCATTGTACAGACCATCCCCTACCGAACCGGCACGAGTTATCTGGATGATCGCTTCTGCCAGGTGTATGTAATTTCCACTACAGATGACGAAGCCCAACCTCGCCGCCTGACCAACCTGGACGCCGATCATGCCGAACCGCGCTGGTCGCCGGATGGTACATTTATTTACACGGCGCGGATTGATGACCCGGAACGGGGTGAACCCTGGTACTGGAGCAGTTTGTACCGCCTGCGCGTCAGTGATGCGGCCCTGGAAGAATTGACCGACAGCAGTTATAGCAGTCAAAACCCGCTGCCCTCACCCGATGGTCAATGGGTCGCCTATGTGCGCTACCCGCGCGAACATCTCAGTGAGCGCATCACGCGGCTGGCGCTGCTTCCCGCCAATGGCGGCCAATCGCGTGACTTGAATCACACTTTTGATCGTTCGGTCAGTGATTATAAATGGCTGCCGGACAGCAGCGGGCTAATTTTTACAGCCTTAAACAACGGGAATATCGAAATCCACCGGCTAACACTGGCGGATGGCAACATCAAAAAGCTGGTGTCCGGCCTGCTGCAAGTTGAAAATATTGATCTGCACCCAGATGGCGGGATTGCTTTCACCGCCAGCGCGCCGCAAAATCCCTCGGAACTCTATTGGCTCCCGGCTGGGACGACCACTTATCAACCTTTAACAACGGCCAACCAGAAATTTTTAGAGCAGGTCATCGTGCAGGAAACGCACGAACTGCGCTGGCAGTCACCCAGCGGCGTCGAAATCCAGGGTTGGTATCTGCTGCCCATCGGTTATGAAGCGGGCCAAACCTACCCATTAGCCTTTAATATTCATGGCGGGCCACACGTCATGTGGGGGCCAGGCACTAAAAGTATGTGGCACGAATGGCAGTTCCAGGCGGCGCGCGGGTACGCGGTTTTTTACGCCAATCCACACGGCGCGGAAGGTTACGGCGAAACCTTCCAGATGGGCCTGCATGGGGCCTGGGGAGATGTCGCCACTGCCGACCTGATGGCCGGAATTGATACCCTGCTGGCAAAAGGCTTTGTAGATTCCGAACGTTTGGCCGTCACTGGCGGCTCTTACGGCGGTTATATGACCGCGTGGCTGGTCGGCCATACGGATCGGTTCAAAGCGGCGGTCTCCCATCGCGGCGTGTATAACCTGCTCAGTTTCACCGGCACTACCGATATTTTTAGTTTCATTTTTGCTGAATATGGCGTGCAAGTGTGGGACGACCCCCTGCGGTTGTGGCAGGAGTCGCCGCTGGCTTATGCCCATAAAATCAAAACGCCGCTGCTGATTATGCACAGCGAAAATGATTTCCGGGTGCCAATTGCCGAGGCCGAACAGCTATTCGCGTATGTTTATCGCAGCGGCGGCACGGTGCAATTGGTGCGCTACCCCCGCGACGGCCACGAAATGACCCGCAGCGGCGAACCGGAACACCGCGTGAGCAGTTTAACCCACACGATTGAGTGGTTTGATAAATACTGCCAGAAAAAAGGGGTATCGCCAAAATAGGGGCGCACCTACAAACATCAAGATTAGATCGCCAGGGGACTTCCAGCCCCTGGCTACGACGAGCTTAAGCCCGCTTGAAGCGGGCTACCCATCTGAATGGGGGCGTTCCAGCCGCCTTGAGGCGGCTTATCCAGGGGTAGCCGGACGGCTTCCAGCGTCCGGCGTCGCCCCCAATTTGATGTCAATAGGCGCACCACCCTGGGTAGCCACACCGACCCGCCCCTAGCGCTGTAATCAAAACGTCTCGCTTGAGCCACCCGTCAGGCCGCGCCCCACAGCGGCGGCAGAATTGTCATAAACGCGGCAATGTCGCGTAAATCCTCTTCCCAGGCCGACTCGGCGGGCAGTACCACATAAATACGAATATTCTGCGCCTGAATACGTTCCGCTAGGTCATCGCCGGGGGAACCGGTTGCGCCGTCGGTCAGCACCAGTGCCTTATGAATCCCCGGCACGACAGCCAAAGCATGTTCCAGCACACAGTTAATATTTGTGCCGCCAGTGGTTTGCAGGTAGCCCCGTTGCAACTGCGCGAACGGCAGCGGCTCCACCAGCGTCGAAAACTGGAAGACATCGGCCTGACCTCGCGCGACATACGGCAGCACCAGACCCAGCACATGCGGCAGCACTTCCGCCATTGAGCCGGAAACGTCCAGATAAATGTGCGTTTTGCTCGGTTTTTCCGGCACACGCGCCCGCACCGTGCCGGTCTGATTCCAGATTGTTCCCGGCACACCTAACTGCCGCCGCGCCGATGCCAGCCGGTCACGGGCATTGGGCAGTACACCCGTGCCGGTCACGCTGCTTACTGGCACTTTGGCCCGGCGACGCTGGCCGCCGGCGCGTGGCCCCAGGCAGCGCAGCAAGACCTGTGAAAACGCGCGGCGAGCGCGTTCCGTTGCCACTGCAACCTCTTCCATTTCCTCATGCTGGGTTCCACCCTGCCCCCGTTCACCCAACCGGGCAGGCATTTTAGCAG
>DATALK010000524.1:0-6225 GCA_036261085.1 Phototrophicaceae bacterium
GCAAGCTGTTTGGTTCCGTGACCACGACGGAAATTGCCGAAGCGCTGAATGCCAAAACTGGCGTGGACATCAACCGCCGCCGCATCAGCCAGCAGGCGCTGCGCGAAGTGGGAACCTTTAACATTCCGGTGCGCCTGGGGACGGAAATTGCGCCATCGCTGAAGGTCGTGGTTGTCCGCGAAGAAGAACTGGCGGAGTATCTGGCGGCTAAAAACGCGCCAGCAGCGGAAGAACCGCAGGCCGTACCGGAAGTGGTGGCCGAAGCGGTGGTGGACGCTGTTCCCGCTGCTGAAAGTTAACCCGCACTTTCCCGGTGAAGTTGAAAAAAAAGGCCCCGCCGGTTATAACCGTAGTCGGGGTCGTTTTTTAAGTGGCAGATGGGGGCTGGTAGAGTAATACGGCATGGATACTCAGGCGCTAGGCCGCTATCTGCGTGAATCCCGCGAAGCGAAGGAATTAACCCTCGAAGATGCGGAGCAGGCGTTAAAGATTCGCCGCCGCATTTTGGAGTCGTTTGAGTTAGGCGACTTCACGGTCAAAGATATTTCGCTGGTTCAAATTCGCGGTTTTATTCGCAATTATGCGCACTATCTCGGTCTGGATGCTGACCGGATGGTGGCGTTTTACGATGCCTCGCTGCTGGAAAGCCAGCGGCCCCGACGCGGCGGGCGGCGGAGCAGCAAACGCGATTCACAATCCTTTGCACCAGTGGCGGCCCGGTCTGTCACCGATACCAATCCAACCCTGCCACCCGTACCCATTGTAATTGCTACCGGCGAACACCGGCGGCAGCGGCGGAATCCGCTGAATACCATTGTGCTGCTGCTGGTTGCCGTAGCGGCGCTGTCCGTGACCGTTTTGGTCGGGGCGGAACTGGTGCGCTCGCCGGAAGTCACGCCGATTCCCACCTTGTCAGATGCCAATCTTCTGGGAGTGAATCCCCTGACGCCCACGTTTACCCTGCTGCCAACTTTTACTTATGCCCCTACCCCATCCCCGCTGGCAATCGCTGCCAATGTCGAAGTCTACGACGGGCGCGGTATCCTGGTCACGATGCAGTTGGTGCAGCGTACCTGGCTGCGCGTGGTGGCGGATGGCATTGAACAGTATGCCGGGATCGGGCGACCAAACGATCAACTCACTTATCGCGCCAACGAAAGTATCCTGATGACGGTCAGCAATGCCGGAGCGTTAGCGGTAGTCTATAACGGTCAGCAGCAGGGATCCTTTGGCGGGCGCGGCCAGAAGGTGGACATCACCTTCACCATGACTGGCGTCGAGATCAGTTCCGGCCCCGGCTTTGAACCCACCTCCGAATTCAGCCCAACGCCGCCGCCCACTTCTGCCCTGGATGTGCAGGGCATGATTAACGCGCTGACGCCAACGGATACCCCCGGCCCCAGCCCAACGGCGTCCGATACACCGACCATTACCCCGACGCCATCTATTACGCCAACGCCGAGCAATACCCCAACGCCCAGCGATACGCCGACGCTGACCCCAACGCCGAGCAATACCGTCCCGCCAACGAATACCCCAACGGCCACGCGGACGCCGACTAGCACCTATACACCAACGATTACGCGCACCCCGACGGCCACCCTGTCACCGACGCCGACGGCGATTCTGCCGCCGCGTGTGACCCAGGAAGGGTTGCCGCCGACCAAAGCCGCGCAATAAGCGGGCGACTTTTATCCCAAAAATGTTTTATGAGGTAGCGTTAATCGGCTGCCTCTTAAAGTCTGTCTTTGTACTCATCTTTGGATCCATCAAGGAGCATCCTCATGGACTTTACCCTCTCGCTGCCCGATTGGGCCACAACCGAACTGGAACGCCTGCCGGAACGGCTGCCGACCTTAGAAGAGCGCATGGCCGCCGTTATTCATTTTTCACGTTTAAATTTTGAAAACGGCACGGGCGGGCCATTTGCCGCCGGTGTATTTGAACGTGACACCGGCAAGCCAGTGGTGATCGGCGTCAACCGCGTGATGGCGCATAACTGCTCCTCGGCCCACGCCGAAGTGATGACCCTCTCGCTGGCGCAAAAGATTCTGGGGACATGGGACTTGGGCGGGCCGGGTCTCCCGGTTTACCAGTTTGTGGTTAATTGGCGGCCCTGCGCCATGTGCTTTGGCGCCACCTTATGGTCCGGCATCCGGTCACTGGTCATCGCGGGCAGTGGGCCGGAGTTAGAGCAAATCACCGGCTTTGACGAAGGCCCGATTCATCCCGAATGGGATCAGGAACTCGCCAAACGTGGCGTGGAACTGGTCAACAATGTGCTGACCGAAGAAGCGCTGAAGGTCTACCGGGACTTTGCCACCAGCGGCAGTTTTGTCTACAACGCGCGCCAGGGCGGGGCGTAACCGATGACACGATCGTGTCCGTATCCGCGTTAATTCCCCAAAATACCTTAAACGACAGGGCCGCCAGCAAGGACACATCGGGGCGGCTCACCACCGCCCCGACGAGAGCAACTTTTAAGCCAGTCTCTTACAAGACTGGCTGGTGAACCTACCGCTGGAAAATCGGCACGTACTGACGTTCCTGTTCGCCGGTATACACCTGGCGCGGGCGCGCAATTTTGGTATCCCGGTCTCCGCGCATTTCCTGCCACTGGGCAATCCATCCCGGCAGCCGTCCGATGGCAAACATCACGGTAAACATATTGGTGGGGATGCCCATCGCGCGGTAAAGGATGCCGCTGTAAAAATCCACGTTCGGGTACAGTTTGCGTTCGATGAAATATTCATCCTTCAGCGCGATTTCTTCCAGGTTCTTGGCGATGTCCAGCAGTTGGTCATGGACACCGAGTGCGTCCAGCACTTCGTCCGCCGATTTTTTGAGGATGGTGGCGCGCGGGTCAAAATTACGGTAAACGCGGTGACCGAAACCCATCAGCCGGAAGTCGGAATTTTTATCTTTGGCGAGGTCAACATATTTGCGATAATTGCCGCCGTCGTTATCAATCATCTCCAGCATTTCGATGACTTCCTGGTTCGCGCCGCCATGTAACGGCCCGCTCAAGGCGCAGACCCCCGAACCAACCGAGGCGAACAATCCGGCACGACTGCTGCCAACCATGCGCACCGTCGAGGTGCTGCAATTCTGCTCGTGGTCGGCGTGGAGAATCAGCAGCAGATTCAGGGCGCGTTCCAGCACATCCGGCACATGGTACGGCTGCGTGGGGACCGCAAACATCATATTCAGGAAATTAGAGGTGTAACTCAAATCATTACGCGGATAAACATAGGGCTGGCCGATGGAATGTTTATAAGACCAGGCTGCCATCGTGGGCAGCTTTGCCAGCAGGCGCATCATATTTAAATGAATGGTTTCCGGTTCGTCGTTTTCTTCATAGTAGCCCGCCAACGAGATCACCATGGAGGCCAGAATTGCCATCGGGTGCGCAGTCGCGGGATACGAGTCAAACGCCTTTTTAGTATCTTCGTGCAGCAGGGTGTGGTAGGTCAGTTCTCGTTCAAAATCCCGGAGTTGGTCATGGTGCGGCAGCTCACCGTTAATGAGCAGAAATGCGACTTCGGTAAAACTGCCCAGCGTGGCAATTTGCTCAATCGGGTAGCCCCGGTAGCGCAGGATGCCCTGTTCCCCGTCAATATAAGTCACGGCGCTCTGACAGGCACCGGTATTACCATAACCGGGGTCAAAAGCGATGGCTTTGGTTTTGGCGCGTAAGGTTGTGAAATCAATTCCCACTTCATCTTCCGAGCCACTAATCACGGGAAATTCGTATTCCCGTCCATTCAGAGTGAGCTTTGCGTTTTCCATAAATCAAACTCCATGCAGTGTGTGACAGTAACTATTCGACCAGCTATCCGGGCGCGTCAGGCTAGGCCCGCAGACGGAACCCGATACACAATGAGGCTACCGAATAACCTATTTGTTATTAGATTAACCCACTCTTCAAAATCAAACCAATAGAAGACGATTAATGATTATAGACGGGCTTAAAGATAACCTTTTTGGCAACTAACTTGTCTCCACAAGCATTTCTTAAGTACTGTTTTTATAACATTTCATATACAATAAATACAGGTATCACCTTTGGGAACACACCTTGAAACCCAATTTGCCGGGGTCGCCTAAACAACTCGCCCAAATCTGGAATAAGTTGATTCAACCGCCGCCAGGGAGCCGTGAGCTTTATCGCTCCCGGCTGCTGGCGGTGCTGCTGTTATCGCTGCTGCTGACCTTCACCCTCTATCTGGTACTTTCGGCAGTGGTTGTGGCCCGCGAGGGTGGGATTCCTTTTACTGGCGATGGCCTATTTGAGGTGATGATACCGGTGCTGCTGCTGGTGATTTACGGCTTTAACCGGCAGGGACATTATCGAGTAGCGGCCTACAGCCTCCTCCTATTGGTGGTTGTGGGGATTTTTTTCATGGGGCTGCCTTTTACCAGCCATGATGATCTCGCTATGCTGGATTATCTGGTAATCCCCATGCTGCTCAGTTTGACACTGTTCCCACCCCGGACTGGCAGCCGCATTACGATAGGGATTGTCGGCCTGCTACTGTTGGTGATTGGCCTTAATCCCGATGTGGACCTCTATTACTTCTCGATGCAGCCAGGACTGTTAATTGTTATTTTAGCCCTCCTGCTGCTACTCATCCGAAAATTTGTGGAGGATGTTTTAAAAGACCGGCTGGCAAAAATCACGGCCAACGAAGACCGGCTGCGCCAGAGCGAACACATGTACCGACAGTTGGTGGATATGTCGCCCATTCCGACAATTATTCACGCGGGTGACCAAATTGATTTTATCAATACGGCAGGTCTGGAGCTGTTAGGCGCGCAGGATCCCCAACAAGTCCTGGGCAAACCCTCGCTGGATTTTGTGCATCCTGGCTGCCGGGAGCGAACCAGGGAAAATCTGGAGTGGGCCTTAAAACAGCAGGCAGCGTATCGCAACACTGAGCAGAAATTGGTACGACTGGATGGGACTGAATTCGAGGTCGAGGCTGCCGGAATTTTTCTGGTTTATAACGGCCAACCCGCGCTGCTCATTGCCTTCCGCAATATTACCCCGTTGAAACAGCAGGCGGCTATCGAACACAACCAGCGCTTAATCGCGGAAGCGCTGCAAGAAACAGCCGCCGCCCTGAGCAGCACGTTAGACCTGGATGAAGTGTTAAAGCGGATTTTGGAGCAGGTGACGCGGATTGTGCCGCATGATGGCGCGGCGATCACGCTGATCCAGTCGGGGGTGGCCTACGAAGTGCGCGGCAGCGGGCGGCGGTTGGCGGAAGCCAGCGAACAAATCCCGTTACATCTGATTGCGGATATACCGCATTTGCACCAGATGTATACCACTCGCCGAGCGGTGATTATCGCTGATGTTATGACCGCCTCGGAACACCCCCAGTTACCGCATTGGGCGCGCGCCCATATGGGCGCGCCGATTTGTATTGACCAGGAAGTGGTCGGGTTTATCTGTCTGGACAGCCAACAACCGAACGCTTTCCAGCCGGATCAGGCCGATCAAATGGAAGCCTTTGCCAACCAGGCCAGTCTTGCCATCCAAAACGCCCTATTGTATGAAACTGTGCGGCGCTATAAAGAAGGGTTGGAAGCGCGGGTGGCGGAACATTCGGCGGAACTGTTCCACACCAAAGAGCGGGTTGAAACCATCCTGAACAGCACCAGTGATGCGGTGGTGCTGCTGGACGTGGATGGCTCGATTGAACAAATCAATCCGGCGTTTACCAATCTGTTCGGGTATTCGCTCCCTGAAGTTCAGGCTAAATCGCTGGCGCAGCTATTTGTCCCGGAAGAGGTCAAAACCTTCCGGCATCTGTTTGACGAACGCGCGGCAGGCGGGCCTCCGGCCCGGTGGGAGCTGCAAGCGCGGCATCAGAACGGCACGCCGTTAACGGTGGATACCGTGTTTGCTGCCGTCGCCAGTCCCCATTCAACGACCCGGATGGTGGTATGCAGCCTGCGCGATGTGACCGAACGCAAACGGACTGAACAGGAACTCCGTAAAGCGCTGGAAAAAGAACGTGAACTCAGCGAACTCAAAACCCGCTTTACGACAATGGTGTCGCATGAATTCCGCACGCCGCTGGCAATGATCCTATCGTCCAGCGATTTGCTAAAATATTATGAGGCTAAACTGACACCGGAACGCAAACAGGAACATCTCACCACGATTCAGACCAGCGTGAAACAACTGGCCGGAATGCTGGACGATACCCTGTTGGT
>DATALK010000527.1:0-2346 GCA_036261085.1 Phototrophicaceae bacterium
TCCTCCTCGGTGTCCCGCTGTATTCCAACGCGGCGGGCATCATTCCCGTGGTCAGTGTGCTGCTGGAAAAAGGCGCGACCCTGGGGACAGTCCTGGCCTTTATGATGGCCGTTGTTGCCCTCAGCCTGCCCGAAATAATTATCCTGCGCCGCGTCCTCAAACCCCGGCTGATTGCGCTGTATATCGCCGTTGTCACCGTCGGCATCATCCTGACCGGCTATCTGTTTAACTGGCTGATCGCGGTTTAAATACTGCTTATTTAAGGAGAAATTTGAATGACCGACCACACTTCCCCGCTCCCGACTGCGGCCTCCCCCCACTGTCTTCCAACGCCTCTCGCTGCTGGATCGGTTCCTGCCGCTCTGGATTTTCCTGGCAATGGCGGTGGGCATCCTGCTCGGCAAGCTGATTCCCAATCTCGCCCCGGCGCTGGATTCGATCAAGTTAGATACCGTTTCGCTGCCCATTGCTATCGGCTTGCTGTGGATGATGTACCCCGTCCTGGCAAAGGTCAAATACGAAAAGATTCCCGCCATCGCTGGCAACTGGAAGATGTCCGGCATGTCCCTCCTGCTGAACTGGGTCATCGGCCCGGCCCTGATGTTTATCCTGGCCTGGGTGTTATTACCCGACCACCCCGAATATCGCACCGGTTTGATTATCGTCGGTCTGGCCCGCTGTATTGCGATGGTCTTGATCTGGAACATGCTGGCGTGCGGCGACAACGAATATGCTGCCGTGTTAGTGGCCTTAAACTCCCTGTTCCAGATTGTGATGTACACCGTTCTCGGTTATTTCTATCTGACCATTGTCCCTGGTTGGCTCGGCGCGGACAGTGTCGCCCTCAATATCTCGATGGGTGACATCGCCAAAAGTGTGCTAATTTTCCTGGGTATCCCGTTACTGGCCGGTTTCCTGACTCGTTATATCCTCACCCGCGTTAAAGGCGACGAATGGTACGAAACCAAGTTCATCCCGCGCCTGGGGCCAACGGCCATCGTGGGGCTGCTGTTCACCATCGTCATGATGTTTTCGCTCAAGGGCGAAGTCATCCTGGCGCTGCCGCTGGACGTGGTGCGGATTGCCATCCCCTTACTGGTCTACTTTGGCCTGATGTTTTTTATCTCGTTCGGCCTCTCGTACTTGCTTAAATTTCCCTACGCCGATACTGCAACCATCTCCTTCACCGCCGCCAGCAACAACTTTGAACTGGCGATTGCCGTTGCGATTGGCGTGTTTGGTCTGGCGTCTGGGCAGGCCTTAGCCGCTGTGGTTGGGCCGCTGGTCGAAGTGCCGGTTTTAATCGGGCTGGTCTATGTCTCCCTCTGGATGGGCCGCAAACTCTACCCGAAAGACCCGCTCTGGGCGGCTAAAAAACGGGCGTAATATCTATTTATACGGTGATTGCAGGTATGCCAACAAGATTAATTTGACGAGTCGTAGGGGCGGCCCGACGTGGCCGCCCGCCGGGGAGCGCACACAGGCACTCCCCTACAGCACCTATCATTCTCATCTGGTTGACGTACTTAGTCCATAAAAATGCGCATTTTTGACCCCACTCTAACCTCCCCTCAGGGGATATGTGTCCCCATTCGGGTCGCCCAAATTCGGGATTGGCCTTAAAGACGGTGTTTTTAGCCCCTCTCCCTTGAATTCGGGGGAGAGGGGTTGGGGTGAGGGGGTCGAATGAGTAACTAGCAGTTAAGGTATTCCTCACCCCACTGGCACAGTCACCGTACAGCTTGGCGAATAATGTAACCGATCACCATCAATCCGGTACGTCCCCGGTTTGGCCTCCCAGATGAGGTAAAACCGCCGGATGTACCGTTCTCCCCCTACCGAACCAATCACAATCGGGTCGGTGGCTTGAGTACGATACCACTTTTCGTCAATCTTAATCCGGCCTGGGTCAATCTTCAGCGCGTTGTAGGCATCGGCGGAGTTCTCAAACGCCTGTGGGATGAACTCAATCGTTACTTGCTGACCGGCGCGTAACGGCCCGTTGGTGGCCTTGCAGGTTTCCAGCGACAGCGTATTGGTGCGTGGTGGCGGCACATGCTGCATCACCGGAATGGCTTCACACTCGCCCGTTTGCAGCGCGTCATCCACCGCCATCCAGTTGGTATTATTCAACTGCCACCAGATGTTGCCGTCCGGGTCGGTGGTCTGCAACGTCGGCAGCAGCCGCGTCCCCGCCGTCAGATCATTCACGGCCTCGTAAAAATCCCCCGGCCCGGCCCAGGTGGTGGTATCCCGTCGGGCAATCCGCTTGCACGAAGTATCCGCCTGTGCCGCTATGGGTGCTTCCGGCGTGGCCTCGACCACCGCGTAAAAGGCTTCACGCTT
>DATALK010000530.1:0-1522 GCA_036261085.1 Phototrophicaceae bacterium
CTATCGAGGCCGAACGCGGCCCGTATGGCGGCTACCAAGTACAGCGCGGTTACAAACTGCCGCCGCTGATGTTCACCGATGCGGAAGCCGTCGCGCTGACGCTGGGATTGGTGGTCATGCGCGAGTTTCGCTTTCCGGTAGAAATTGCGGCGGTGGAAGGGGCGCTCGCCAAAACGGAGCGGGTAATGCCGGAAACCCTCTGGCATCAGGTGCGGGGGTTAAAGGAAAGTATTATCTTTAATGCCTCGAAGCCAGGGGTTCCCTTTCAAAATAACTTTGTGGCAACCCTCAGCGCGGCGGTGCAGCAGCACCAGCAGGTTTTCTTGCAGTATCGCGCCTGGGGCGGTGATGAATCGGAACGCGCGTTTGATCCCTACGGCGTGGTTTACAACGAAGGCTTCTGGTATACCACCGGTTACTGCCATCTGCGGCAGGGTTTACGAACCTTTCGAGTAGATCGTATCATCGCGCTGGAACGCCTGGAGGAAACCTTTATCCCCCCGGAAAATTTTGATGTGCTGGGTCAGGTGTTGAATTCTATTGCTTTATGGCCGGGAATCGCGCAAATCGAGGTGCTGCTGGAAACTTCGATGGAACACGCGCGCCAAGTCATTACACCAGAGATTGGAGTTTTAGAAGCGGCGGAAAACGGGATAATTTTCCGCCGCGCCGCCAATCAATTAGAGTGGATCGCGTTTATTCTGCTGAATCTTGATTTTCCGGTTCGTATTATCCAGACCGAAGAACTCCGTGAGATGATTCGCCGAATGGGAACCAAAGCGCTTCAGATGGTAGATCAGAAAAGTTGACGGTTAAGCCGCCCTGTCGCGGAAAATCAATCCTGCAAATAGGCGCTGGTCAGCGAATGGGTGGCCGTGAGCAGTTGGGCGGGGGTGCCTTCAAACATCACCCGACCACCTTTGCTGCCGCCTTCCGGCCCCATGTCAATGATCCAATCGGCGTTTTTGATGATGTCCAGATTGTGTTCGATCACCACGACGGTGTTGCCCATATCCACGAGGCGGTTCATGATGGTCAGCAACCGGCTGATGTCGGACTTGTGCAGGCCGGTGGTGGGTTCATCCATCACGTAGATGCTGCCCTTTTTATGCAGTTCGCTGGCAAGTTTGATGCGCTGGCATTCCCCGCCGGACAGCGTGCTGAGCGGCTGGCCGAGCGTTAAATAATCCAGGCCAACATCACTCATGGCTTGCAGGGTGGTACACACTTTTTTGATGTTGAAGAACGCCAGCGCCTGCTGCACGGTCATACCCAGCACATCGGTAATGGATTGGCCGTCAAGTTTGTACGCCAGCACTTCGTCCTTAAACCGTTTGCCTTCACAGATTTCGCAGGGGGATTTGACTTCACCCAGCGCGGCCAGATCGGTATAAATCACACCCAAACCCTGGCAGTTCTCGCAAGCGCCCTCGGAGTTAAAACTGAACAGCGACGGGCTGACCTTGTTGGCCGCTGCAAAGGCTTTCCGAATTTCATCCATGACGCCGGTATAGGTGGCGGG
>DATALK010000263.1:0-14669 GCA_036261085.1 Phototrophicaceae bacterium
GCTGGTCGCCTTTGCAACCAGCGTCGCCTATGAGGCGGAAACAAAAGTTGCGGTTGTTCAGGCGGAGGTATCAGCGGAGGCCCAAGCCGGGGAAACCCGAGAAGCGGAACTCCAGGCGACCACCACCGCACTGGCAGTTGAATTAGCCACCGCCGAAGCCCAGGCTGCTGTCGTTGAAGCAACCCAAGAAGCGGTGGACGAACAGTTGGCCGCGCTGCAAGCCACTATCACAGCGGAAACCGAAACCCAGGCCACCCGGCAGGCCAATACGCAAGCCACACTTGAGGCTCAGGCAACGGAGTTGGCCGAAGGCAGTACCGCGCTGGCGGTGGCGGATGAAAAAATCGCTCAGTTAACGGAAGACGCGCAGAATAATACAGGTACATTCCTGGCCGCCGAGAGTTTACGGTTAGTTGATCAGAACTACCCATTGGCGCTGCTGCTAGGCGTGGAAGCCAGCCGGAGACTGGAAACCGCCCAAATTGGGGATTCTTTGTTTACGGCGCTGAATTCCCGTTTGGAAGTTGCCGATATTTTACAGGGCCACACGGACGATGTTTTTGCGCTGGCCTATAGCCCCGATGGGCGTTTATTGGCAACTGGCGGGGGGGACAGCCGGGTGATCTTGTGGGATACGACGACGGGCGAACGAGTTGGCGCGATGTTGGGCGATCATTCCAACTCGATTTTTGCGCTGGCGTTCAGCGCTGATGGGCAAACGCTGGCCTCGGCGGGGGCTGATGGAACTGTGGTGCTGTGGGATGTGGCGACGGACGAACGGATTGGCCCGCGTTTGGTACACGAAAATTGGGTGAGTACCCTGGCGTTTAGCCCGGATGGCACAACCCTGGCGGCAGGGGATTACAGCGGTTTGCTGACGCTGTGGGATGTTGCCAGCGGCCAGATGATGGGCCAACCGCTGACCGGCCATACCGATATGATCCGCACCCTGGCCTTCAGCCCGGATGGCACAACCCTGGCTTCCGGCGGCGTTGACCAGACCATTATCCTGTGGAACATCGAAAATGCGACAGTTGGGCGCCAGTTTACCGGTCATGCAGACTGGGTCAACAGCCTGGCTTTTAGCGCCGATGGTAAAACGCTGGTTTCCGGCGGGGCGGATGGTCAGATTCGGGTGTGGGATGTGCGCAGTGGTGAATTACGCGGCGATCCGCTCTTTGATGGGCAGCCGGTTTCCAGCGTGGCTTATAGCCCGGATGGCACCCAATTGTTAACGGTGAGTAATGCCGTGCGGCTGTGGGATGTCAGCGGCGGGCGTCCGGTGCTGGTGGCGGAATATGATGCTTACAGTACCGGCTTATGGCGGGCGGTCTTTAACCCGAATGGTTTGCAGGTGGCTTCCACCAAAGCGGATGACAGTGTTATCCTGTGGTCGCTGCGCCCGATCAAGCGGCTGGGACAACTGTTAAATGCCCAAAACGCGCCTGTGCGGGCCGTAGATTTCAGCGCCGATGGCCGGTTGCTGGCTTCCGGCAGTGCCGACGGGACGATTACGGTTTGGGATGCCACCACAAAACAGCTGGTGCAGCAGCTTGATGCCAATTCTAACGGCGTTTTCAGCCTGGCCTTCAGCCCGGATGGCGCCTGGTTGGCATCGGGTGGGGGTGATACGACAATCAAACTCTGGGATGTGATCAGCGGCCAGCCCGTTGGCGAGCCAATGAGTGGTCATACGGATGCGGTACTGTCCCTGGATTTTAGCGCCGATGGGAAAATGCTGGTTTCGGGCAGCGGGGATGGAACCCTGCGGTTCTGGGATGTGACCGGGCGGCAGTTGGGTGAGCCAATCGCGGCGCACAGCGACTCGGTGTGGATGGCGGCGTTCAGCCCGGATGGGAAAACGGTGGCGTCGGTCAGCAGTGATGGCACGGTGATGTTGTGGGACGTGACCACGCGCCAGCCAAAAGGGGACGCCTTGCTTGGGCACTTTGGGCAGGTGTTCACGCTGGCGTTCAGCCCGGATGGGACGACGCTGGCTTCCGGCGGGGATTATGGCAGCATTATTATCTGGGATGTGGCGGCTGGTGTCGCTCGTTTCACGATAGAGGCGACTGATTCCAGCGTGTTCGCGCTGGCCTTCAGTCCCGACAGCCGCACTTTGGTTTCTGGCGGCGCGGATGGGATTGTTTCCGCGTGGGATGTTCTGACCGGTCAGCCCCTTGTTCATCCGCTGGCGGTACTGCCGGACTGGGTTAATACACTGGCCTTTGGCGCGGGCGGCAAGTATCTGGCCGCCGGAGTCGGCAGTCAGGATGTGAATCAGTCGTCCGTGTATTTATGGGATTTACATCTGGATGTCTGGCAGGAGACCGCTTGTAATCTGGCGGGCCGCAATCTGACCCTGACCGAATGGCAGGCTTACTTTGGTGAAACAACTTACCAGCGTACCTGTGCTGAGCTGCCAGCGCACCAGTCGGTCATTCAGGACGTGGTAGATCGCGCGGAAACTGCCGGGGCCGTTGGTGATTTGGAAACGGCGAAGTCGGCGTATGCGCTGGCCGCCGAGTGGCTGGTTGGAGCCGAATACCCCGATCTCAGCAACAATGTCTGTTGGTTTGGCAGCCTGTATGGCTTTGCGGAAACGGTGCTGCCCGTGTGCGAAAAGATGGTGGAACTCGTCCCGGCGCACGGTAATTTCTACGATACGCGCGGGGTGGCGCGGGCGCTGACCGGCAACCTGGACGGCGCGCTGGAAGATTTCCGCGTTTTCACGGGTTGGGCGGAAGGGCGTGATGGTTACGATCAGTTTGTAACCCGCCGCCAGGAATGGATTACCAAACTCACCGCTGGCGAGAATCCGATTGATGAACAGACCATTCAGGAGTTGCTGGCGGAGTAGGGCGCTCGAAACTGACTGACGGACAGCAAACTAGATTCAGTGTTGGGGCAGGCCGAGTGGGTCTGCCCTTGTTTGTTCGATGAAGCATGGGGTTTAAGGTAACCTGTAAACCGACGGTGGGGTCGGCTCAAGTTGTGCCTCAAGTTGGCTGATTAGATCTAAAATGCGCTGATCAGCTTGAACGCCTGCTAACCGCGCATACTCACGATAGTCAGCTAAAGCCTGCTGGATGTTTCCCAAATCCAGATAACTGTTAGCACGCCCCCAATATACATCGGCATAATCTGATCTCAATTCGATAGCATGGCTAAAATCATCAATGGCGTGCTGGTTATTTTGAAGTCTGCGATATACCAGCCCACGAGTATAATAGGCATCCGCATCTTGAGCATTTATTTGGATGACATAATCGAGATCGGCTATTGCTTCCGGGTACATATCTACGTAGAGGTACACAAGTCCACGATCAAAATAAGCCATCATCTCATTTGAATCAAGTTGTATCGCCTGACTAAAATCTTGGATGGCTTGCTGATATTCGCCCAAAGTTGAATAGCTTAACCCACGATTTGTGTACATTTCAGCATTATCAGGGTTTAAGATGATTGCCTGCGTGTAATCCGCAATTGCCTGTTTACTATCACCTAATATATGGTAAATCATACCACGATTATAGTATGCAAAAGCATTGTCTGGATTGATCTTGATAGCACGATCATAATTAGCAAGAGCTAATTGATATTGTTCTAATCGGTAGTAGGCCCGTCCCCGACTAAAATATAAACTAGAATCTGAAATATCTTGCGCCATATCTTCATAAAACCGTTTTTCAGCTCGGTTAAACCAGACAATAGCAGCCTGATTACCCCCGATATTCAGATAAAAGTTTCCTAAACCCAATTCAATTTGATATAAAACAGTATTGAACCATGTTTGTGTAGAAGGTGTGTTTTCTGCCGCTGGTGTAATTTGTGGTAATGCCTGACCCTGACTTGGAAATCCGATTATTAGTACGGCCATGATAACCGCACCGATTACCATTACCCAAATCGGCCAATATCCGTAACCCTTCTCATGTGTGTAATACCATCTCATAGCTTTTCCCCTTTTGCAGTGGTCTTTCATCAACAAGTATATGTTGGTTAGAACCTGTTTGAAAATTCAGTTCGGAACCGCCAAGAGCGCCAAGCCAGAAGGAAAAATTTGAACCCTCGTCCCATTGAGAGGCGACACTCTAACACCGAGTTCTCAGAGAAAATACAGAAAAAAGGTAAACTCTTTAATTACACTCTGGATTATCAAACGGCTTCTTAGCCTTTTTGGTTAACCAAACCCCGTCTCAAACTATTAACCCTCCGTTAAGCACCATTAAAGATCAACCAAGAAATTGCCAATAGTCACTTGGTCTTTTTCAGGATTTAACAATCTCGGGTACAATTCTCGTGCTTGAGTTGGACTAAGAGAAAAGGTATCGAGATGGCGGCAGTTTCCCGCACCATGAGCCGGCGGCGGCGCATTTTAATGGAAAATCTGACGGCTTATGCGTTTCTGTTCCCGGCAGGGCTGCTGATCTTTTTGTTTGGCATTTTCCCGGTAGCGTTCGCGTTTTTTGTCAGCCTGCACCGGTGGCGGCGCTTCCCGGATGAATATATTGGCCTGGGCAACTACGAACGCGCGCTGGGCGATTTTACGTATCTGTTGTTTTTTTACGGCGCGCTGTTGGCGCTGGCGGGCGGCTTGGTTCTGCTGTGGCGGTTGTTCCGGCAAACGGCGCTGACGCCGGGCCAGCGGGTGGGTCTCAGTATCTTCGTGCCAGGCATCGTGAATGCCGGGGCGGTGATGCTGGTGGTCAACTGGTTTTTTACGCTGCTGCCGGTGGTGCTGAATATCCCCGTGCGGCTGCGCGGCCAGGAACGGGTGCAGGGTTTGTTCCTCAACGAACTGTTTGCCAGCTTTCAATATCCCGATGTGGTGGCCGCCGGAACACCCTCGCTGCTGGCGTTGATCCTGGGAATCGCGGTCAGTGTGATGGTGCTGCGGCGGGTCCGCCTGGAAAAAACGACCACGTTTTTGTGGACGGCTACCGGTGCAGGGGTTTTACTCATCCTCGGCACGGTCATTTTCAATCTGACGCTGAACACCATGAGCGCGGCCATCGAAGCGGCCCGCGCAGAAAATGTGGAACTGCCCATCTGGTCGCAGATTATTATTATCAGTGTGGGGATGGCGCTGGTCGTGGCGGCCTATCTGGTTTGGACGCGCTGGGCGGTGCGGGCGGAAAGTGATCGCCGTTTGGCTCTCGGTTTAGGGGCGGCGGCGCTGCTGCTGGTTGGTGGTTACGCGCTGGTGACGGAAGTGCCGCGCCTGCTGGCCTCAGCGGATAAAGACATGCTGGGCGGTTTCAGCGTCACCATTATGTATGCTGCCGGGGCGGTGCCATTTCAACTGGCAATTGGCCTGGGCCTGGCTTACCTGCTGTTCCAGAAAATTCAGGGCAAGACCCTGTTTCGCATGATCTTTTTTCTGCCGTACATCATGCCGTTTGTGGCGACTTCTATGGTTTTTAGCCTGCTGTTCTCGCACCGGCAGGACTCGATTGCCAATAATCTGATCGGTCTGGTCGGCCTCGAACCGCAAAAGTGGCTGCTGGAACCCACCGGTATTTTTCAGTTAATTTTTGGCCCGCAAGTTCCGGCAGGGCTGGCGGGGCCAGGGCTGGCGCTGGTCGTGATTATCATTTATACAGTCTGGACGTATGCTGGTTATGCAACGGTGGTGTTCCTGGCCGGATTGGGGAACATCTCCAACGAACTTTATGAGGCGGCGCGGATTGATGGCGCTTCCGGGTGGCAAATTTTCCGCAACATTACGCTGCCGCTGCTGTCACCAACCACTTTTTTCCTGATGCTGGTCGCCACCATTGGGACTTTCCAGGCGTTTACCCAGATCTGGATGATGCGCACCCCCGCCGCTGAACGCGCGGTAGATAACATGAGTATTTACATTTTTGAACGGATCACGGACGCCAGCCCGAATTATGGTTACGGCTCGGCCCTGGCCTTTGTGCTGTTTTTTGTAATTTTGATTTTGACGGTAGTTCAAAATCGGGTCGCTGGTCGGAAGGTGTTTTATGGCTGATTTAACCCATTCGCTGGCGGCCCCGGCGGCCAAAACCCAGCGTCCAGTCCGTCCCTTTCCCTGGCGCACGGTTTTAACCTATGCTGTGCTGCTTTTGGGGACGCTGCTGGCCCTAGGGCCATTTCTGTGGATGCTCAGCGCGTCATTTATGCGCGCCAGCGAAATTGCCGCCGGTCAGCTTTTCCCGGCGCAGCTGCAATTCAGTAATTACCCGGAAGCGTGGCAGTTGGCGAACCTGAGCCAGTTTATGTGGAACAGCGTGCGGATTACGGCCATTACCGTCACGGGGGAGCTGCTGTTTTGTATCCCGGCGGCGTATGCGTTCGCCCGGATGAATTTTTACGGGCGGAATATCCTGTTTGGCATCATGCTGTCAACCATGATGATTCCGTCTATTGCCACCCTGATTCCCAATTATCTGTCGGTGGTGTGGCTCAGCCGCTTGAGCGAAAGTGTCTGCGGCGAAGCCTGCCGCTGGCTGGATAACTGGCCCGCGTTGACGATTCCATTTATGGCCTCGGCGTTCAGTATTTTTCTGCTGCGGCAGTTTTTCGCGCAAATCCCGACGGAGTTCTGGGATGCCGCGCGGATTGATGGGGCGGGACACCGGCGGTTTTTGTGGTCGGTGGTGCTGCCGCTGTCCAAAGCGCCGGTGCTGACCGTCGCCATGTTTGGGTTTATCGGCTCGTGGAATTCCCTGATGTGGCCGATGCTGGTGGTGCAAACGGATACCTGGCGGCCTATCTCTTTTGGTCTGCAAAAGTTTGTGAACGCCGACGCGCCCAACGAACTGCACCTGCAAATGGCGGCGGCGGTCTTGATGATTGTGCCAATGCTCGTGTTGTACTTTTTCACGCAGAAACAGTTCACCGAGGGGATTGCATCCTCTGGGGTAAAGGGTTAACGTTGCTGGCAAAAATACGCGCCGTTTGTCCCAAATGATGAGGAACCCAAATGTCCCTTGAGACACTTGCACTAACCAAAGCTGATTTCCAAAAACAACTCCAGCAAGAACTGACCGGTAACATTCTGCCGTTTTGGTTGAAGTATGCGCCTGATCCAGTTAACGGCGGCTTTTATGGCGCCGTGACCAATGATTTGCAGGTTTTAAATGAAGTTCCCCGTTCGGCGGTGTTATGCGCACGGATTTTGTGGACGTATGCCACCGCTTATCGGCAGTTGGGGGATGAGCGTTATTTGACGATGGCACGGCAGGCGTATGATTATCTGACGCGCGTTTTCTGGGATCATGGAAACGGCGGTGTGTATTGGAGCGTCAACGCGCAAGGGCAGCCGGTTTCCGATCATAAACACGATTACGCGCAAGGGTTTACGATTTATGGTCTGAGTGAGTATTACCGCGCCACCCAGGAACCCCAGAGCCTTCAACTGGCGCAAACGCTGTTTAATTTGCTGGAAACCCACGCCTATGAACCAGTTTACGGCGGTTATCTGGAAGGCCGGAGCCGCACCTGGGGCACGCTCAACGATATGAGTTTGAGCAATAAAGACTTAAATTGCAGCAAATCTATGAACACGCTGCTGCATATTCTGGAAGCCTATACCAATTTGCTGCGCATCTGGCCGGAGGCCAAACTGAAAGCCCAACACCGCGCCTTGATTGATATTTTCCACCAGCAGGTGATTGACCCGGACACGCACCATTTCAAACTGTTTTTTGATGACCAGTGGCACTCACTGCTGAATCATGTTTCGTATGGTCATGATATTGAAGGGAGCTGGCTGCTGCTGGAAGCCGCTGAAGTCCAAGGTGATGAAACACTGATCGCCCAAGTCCGCGAAACGGCGACCCACATGGCGACGGCGGTTTATCAGGAAGGGCTAGATGCGGACGGCAGTTTGTTTAACGAAAACACGCCCGAAGGTTTGCTTGATACCGCCAAAGCCTGGTGGGTGCAGGCCGAAGGAATGGTGGGGTTTTATAATGCTTATCAGGTTTCCGGGCAGCTTCGATTTGCGCAGGCCGCCATTCGCTGTTGGGAGTATATCCAGAATAAGCTGGTAGATCGCACTCACGGCGACTGGTTTAAAGAAATCAAGCCGGACGGCCAGCCCGATGCCCACCACTTTAAAATCGGCCCCTGGGACTGCCCCTATCATCACAGTCGGGCCTGTCTGGAAATGTTGGAACGGCTGGAACATTCCAGGTGAGTTATTAGTAAACCCAAGTTTAGTCCCCTCCACCGCCGGGTGCGGTGTTTGGTAGTACCCCAGCGTGAGGGAAAAGAACGCTGGAACTGTGACGCGAAATTTTAGGAGGAAAAGTCATGCGTAAACTCAGTTTGCTGTTACTTGTCTTGATGTTGGCGTTGGGTGCGGGCAGTCTGTTGGCCCAGGATGCCACGCCAGAAGCCACCCCCTCGCCGGAACCCACGATGACCCCCACGCCGCTGCCGCCGGTGGCCTTCACCGCCCCGACGCTGGAATTCCCCGGCGAATCGGACAATTTCGCAGGGGTTGATCCCACCGGCCAGACGGTTACTTACTGGCACCAGTACACCAGCGCGACTCAGTTGGCGATTATCACCGGCCTGGTGGAGGCATTTAATGCCAGCAATCCTTATGGCATCACCATTAATGCCATCGCCAAAGGCAGCTATAACGACATCCGCACGGCGATGAACAATGCGATTGTCTCCGGCGATCTGCCCAATCTGGTGGGCGGCTATCCGAATGACTCCCTGAGCTTTGGTCTGGATGGGGTGGTTGTTGATCTGGAACCCTATTTCAGCGACGCGCAGTGGGGTTTCAGCGCCGACCAACTGGCTGACATGAACGAAGTTGTGCTGAGTTCCTGGCAGTCGGAAGAGGCGGGCCGCCTGGGTCTGCCCAACCAGCTTTCCGGCCTGATTATGTTCACCAATTCCGCTATGATGCAGGAACTTGGTTACGCGGCCAACTCGCCGGTAACGGTGGATGAATTTGCCGCCGCCGCCTGCGCTGCTGCGCAAAGTGAGCTGACCGGGGCCGATGGCGCGGAAGTCCAGGGTTTCCCGATTGTTACCGATGCCTCGCAGTATGAATCGCTGGTCGCGGCTTTTGGCGGCGATATTTGGGCAGACGGTCAGTGGGATTTCACTGCCGAACCGGCCATTCAAGCGCTGCAACTGTACAAAGACCTGTACGACCAGGGCTGCGCTTACATCCCAGCGGAACGGTTTGGCAACACCGCCGATTGGGCACGGGGTCTGAATCCGTTTGCCTTCAGCAGCAGCGCCGGGATTGGCCCGACGCTGAAAACCGTGAGCGACGCGGGCAACGTGGTGGCCGATTGGAAAGTTGTGGGGCTTCCGGGTGGCGCTGATGGCAAACCCGTGCTGCAACTGTTTGCCCCCGGCCTGATCTCACTTTCCGGCACACCTGAACAGCAGCTCGCCACATGGATTTTCATGCGTTATTTTGCAACACCGGAAATCCAGGCCCAGTGGTCGCAGCAGTTGTCGCTGTTCCCATTAAGCAAGGCCGCCGCCGGAATGCTGGATGCCAGCAAGATGGTGCCGCAGTTTGTTGAAATGGTGAACCAGTTCGCCAACGACGAAGTTCAGGTTTACCTCTCCACCCAAAATCTGTCTTACAGCGCGGTGCGTGACATCATCGCCACCGGCCTGGCTGATGTGACCGCCAATGGTATGGATGTGGCTGAAGTCGCCCAACGGATGACAGACGAAGCCGCTGTCGTGGTGGAAGACAGCCAGGGCTAACAACCTCACCCCTAACCCCCTCTCCAAAGTGTGGAGAGGGGGAAATGAGTGTAGCGCGTGGGGGTGAGGTTATCTTAAAATTCTCTAATCGAGCCAGTATTCCAATTGAATATTGTCCGGGTCGCGGAAGGCCACGTATTTGTTGCCGGTGAAGAAGGTTTCCACGCCTTTAGTATTGACTCCGGCGGCCAGCAGTTTCGCGGCCATCGCCTGAAGTTCGGTTTCGGTGGTGGCTTTAAAGGCCAGATGATCGAGGCCCACGCGGAATTCGCTGAAAAGATCACCGGGCGGCGTTTGGGCGTGGACGAGGAACCAGACAGAGACCCCACCCACCGTAAAGAAAAACATGCTGCCACCTTCAAAATGAACATCCTGAATGGCAAAACCGAGTAAATCACCATAAAACTTGCGGGAGCGTTCCAGATCGGTCACGGTCAAAATCACATGGCTTAAACCGGGCGTCTGCATGGGTGGTACTCCTTCAGAAGTGGATTTGCAAAATTATTCCAAAGAACATATCTATAATAGCTCTTTTGTTCTATTTTGTCCAGCAATTGGGTGATAAAACAAAAAACGGCAAAGGTCATCCTTTGCCGTCTGAGATTTCTAGGGGATATTGAGTCGGACTAGCGGGTGGTCTCAATCATGCTGAATAGTTCCTGGCTTTCGCGGGAGGGGTTAATACCCAGCCGCGTATTCAGGGTCTCCGCCAGTTGGCGATACTGCGCGCGGGCATCTTCAGTTCGTCCAAGTTTGAGATAGATATTCATGATTTCGCGGTGAATATCTTCACGTTCTGGGGTTTCTTTCAGCGAACGAATAAAATAGCCGACAGATTTTAGATTATCGCCCCGCCGTTTGTACAACCGCCCCATGCTGATGAGCGCCTGCGCGAATAACTGGCGTAAATGATCCCGCCGGTTTTCCACCCAGGGCATTTCCACCGTTTGCAGGAAGGGCGCTTTGTAAAATTCAATGGCCTGGGTTAACAGGCGTTCTTCTTCTTCGTCATTGCTGGTCATCATGGCCTGTTCGATGGCCGCCTGAAATTCCCCAACGTCGTAGTGGCGCATAACTTTTTCGCTGGGAACATAGAAGCCGCCGCTGTACTGCGTTAATTCGTAATTGCCACCTTCAAACACTTTCATGCTGATGCGTTCACTGATTTTGCGTTTGGTCACATGAAAGACATTGGTGGCTTCTTTAACGGAGAGTTCGGGCCAGAAGGTGTTAAAAATCTCATCGCGGGTGACAAGATGATGATCCATAAAGTAAAAGAATAAGTTGCGCGGCAGCGCGCCGTCCCAGTTGGTAATCGGCTGGCCGTTTACCAAAGCATGACCGCGACCCAGCGAATAAACCTCTAACTGGGGCCGCATTTTGGGTTCTACCGTAAACATGACATCATCTTTACGATATTCAGTCCCCAACACGATGGCTTCACCACGCGCGACCATATCATACCAGGGCTGATAGGTCAGCAGGCGCGAACTGATGGCAATTTGAATACCCTGGGGTAGGGAGGCGATTAACGCTTGCGCAAACTTGAACAGATCGCCATCAACGGGGATCCGATCAAATTCATCGAGGAAAACAGCCAGATTACCCTGCTGGTAGGCCGCTAAATCTGCCGCGAGAGCTTCACCCAGCGCTGCCGGGTTGTCGGTGGTCAGGGCTTGCCGCACATGCTGTCCAAAACCGCCGAGGACTTCATTAAATTCGTCCACCATAGCCGTCATCCAGGACGATAACGTGTCTTGACCATCGGCAATCCGGTAATACAATAAACCGGAATTATGACTGGACAGAAAATGAGTCAGAAACAAAGTACGGTAAGTTGTCCAGGGATAGAGTAGAATTAACTTTTTATCCGCTGAACGTTCCCGGAACGTTTCGAGCGTTACTTTTGTAACTATGTCGTAAACCATAAACAATGCCTTCGATAGGGTGTAACAAAACGACAATTCAAACTACACTCAAAGTACCTTATGATGCAGTTCTTCCTTTAATAAGAATACCACGTTCTGTCGAAAGCTGTCAAGTTCGATAGGATAATCTGTAGAATTTATCAGATGCTTCAAAATCACCAGGAAAAGTGACCTTATGCGCGTACTCCGTTGGCTAACCTATCTTGAACCCATATGGCTACTGGTCATGCTGGTGACTTTCTGGCAGTTCAGTCCCGAACGGGATGCCTGGCTCCCCTTGCTGTACCTGACACCATTGTTTTGGGGCGCGCGGTGGCTGTCTTATCGCCGCCTGGGGTCGTTCACGCCCCTGACGTTTTGGCTGCTGGCGCTGGTAGGCTTAATGGCATTGAACGTCTATACCGCTCCCTTCACCTGGTATAACCGCACCGTTAATGGGTTGTTTATCCTGGGACGCCCCTTATTGGGTATGCTGTTAATCTTCTATTTTATTGAATATGCGCGAAATTACAAAAAGACAAACCTGCTTTTAACGGCAACTACGATTTTGGGGCTGCTGCTTGGGATCATTGCCCTGGTGGCGACCCAATGGAATAACAAATCAGATCAACTTGGCGTCATCCTTGACCTTCTGCCCGTAATGCTGAATCTGCCCGGCATGAAGGGCGGTTTTAACGCTAATGAAATTGCCGGGGCGCTCATTTATCTGTTACCCGTACTGGCGGCCCTGGCGGTCTACCGCTGGCGGCTGAAATTACCACGAATGGGTGTCAGTATCGCCTTTATTCTCGTGTTTGCGGCGCTCTTTTTGGGGCAGAGCCGGTTGGCAATTATTGGCATGTTGGCCGCGCTGGGCCTGGTGGCGTGGTTGGTCGCTCCGGCAGGGCGCTGGCGTAGTTTGGCGCTGCTGGTGGTGATTCTGGTCGGCATTTTTCAAGTGCTGATTATGAACAATGTCTTTGATCTTGGCCGCCGGTCAAGTATGCGCGCGCGCGACGAGATCAGTTACAGTAATCGCACGGGTATGTGGCGCAGTGCTTTAGCGATTATCCAGGATTATCCCCTAACGGGGGTGGGGATGAATATGTATCGGGCGGCCCCGGTGCGGCAGCTTTACCCGGTTAAGAACTATGAAACTCGCGTTCTGCCCCATGCGCACAATGAGTGGCTTCAGCTTGGCGCTGATCTGGGCGTGCCGGGATTAATTGGTTTTGCCGGTCTATACCTCATCACGGCTTATATGCTGTTGGTCAGTTACCAGCGCGGCAGCGATGACATGAAGGCGCTGGCAGTGGGGGTGTTTGCCGGATTGATCGCGCATGGCGTGTTTGGCATGGGCGACGCGATTCCCTGGTGGGATCGGTTTTCGTTTGTTTTCTGGTGGCTGCTGGCCCTGGCCGGAGCCGCGTATATCCACACGAAAAACAGGGACAGGTTAACTCGCTAGAGTTTTGCTAAAATAAAGCCAGTTATGCTATTTTTAGCGGATTGTCAACCGGGTAAGTGATCCGCATGAGAAATTCAGATTCCAGTTCACTCATTCCGCCCATGCTGGCAGCACTGGTGCGGCCTGTTGTGCTGGCGCTTGCCAGCGCGGCCCTACCGGGAATACTGTTACTGCTGCTGCTGGCGGCACCGACCATCACCTGGGCTGGCAGTCCTCTGTGGATTGTGGGGATCGTGGTGGCCGCGCTGCTGACGGTTCTCACCACTATTTTTACCCTACACTATTTTTCTCACAGCCAGGAAGCGCACGAAAATGCCGAACTGGCGCGCAAATTATCCTTGATTCAGAACGCGACCCGGCAGGTGATGCTGGAGTTCGACCAGCAAAACGCGGTGCGCACGGCCTGTCAAACGGCGATGGCAATCAGTCAGGCCGATAAAGCAGCCCTGTTTTTGCTCAAAGGCCAGGAGTTGGTGCTGACCGGAAGTGTTGGCGTGCCAGCGGTTCACCTGATGACGCGCCCTTATAAGGCGGAAGCCTGGAACGGCGGCGGACTGCGGGTGGTCAACAACACGGCGACACTTGCGGCAGATGTGCTGGACACCAGTGAATTCCGCGCTTTTGCGGAGATTCCGCTCCAGGAAAACGGCACCTTTCTGGGCCATTTGACGGTTTACCATCACCAGCCTCATACTTTTACCGACACGGAATTGAAACTCTTAAGTACCCTGGGCAGCCAGATTTTTGCCGCGCTCAATCTCAATGAGATTTTAAACCAGCGTCTTCAGCGGGAAGTGCAGTGGCAGTTGGAGCAACTGGCTTTAATGGAAGGGATCATCCAGCAAATTTCCGGTGGCCGGGACTTCAACGAAGTTATCAGCCGGGTGTTGGACACGGCGGCCCGGACCACGGGCGCGGATATGGCGGCCCTGGCAATGGTGACCGAAGCCGATGATTTGTGGGTCATCCGGCACGAATACGAAAACGGCCATGCGCACAAATATCACCAATCCCAGACTAACCGGGATGGAATTATCGGACATACAATCCAGACGGGGACAACGCAGCTCATCCCCAATAACCAGCAAATTCCGTATTATCTGCCCTCAGCTACCCAAACTTACCGGTCATCCCTGTGCGTGCCGCTGCAAAAAGACGGCCAGGTCATTGGCGTGCTGGCTGTGGAAAGCCAACAAATTGACTTTTTTACCGAAGAACAGGCGATCTTCTTAAAAAACCTGGGGGCGCACGCCACTATCACGATCCACAATACCCGCCTGCTGGAAGAATTGCAGTACCAGATTGGCACACTTACCAGTTTACGCGAGTTAACGCTTAAGCTATCCAGCGCGGTTGAAACCGGCACGGTTGCCAATGCAATTCTGGAAACGGCCCTCCATATTTTGCAGGCGCAGTATGCGGTTTTGTTCCACTACGACGAGACCTTCAAAAAATTGATTTTGCTGGACAGTCTGGAATTAGCCGCGCCGCCCCAGACCGAGCAAGTTGTGACTATTTTGCGGCAGACCGCCTACCAGGCTGTCCGCGAGGGGGAAATCCAGACCCTGGATCGC
>DATALK010000538.1:0-6933 GCA_036261085.1 Phototrophicaceae bacterium
ACCTCCGCGGGCAGCAGGCTGAACACCCGGCGAAAGGTGTCATGGGACGGAATCCCTTGTGCCAGCTTGAGAAATTGGGCCAACCACGCGTGTTTGCTTTCCCCGAACTCCTCCACTTCGGTCCACGTTTCCGCGCCGCACAAAACCGCGCAAATACCAATCAACACGACTTCCACCAGCGGATAGGTACAGCGCCCCACCACGCGGGGGTCGTCCATATCCTCAAACAGGTGGCTTAATGTCGTTCGGGGAAGGTTTTCCATTGGCTTTCTCCTTCCCTCTATCTTTACCTCATTTTTGATGCGTTTGCCCTATTGTTCCGGGTGCATTCGTTTCTGGGGCAAACGCCGCTAGGCGGCGCCGGAGGCTGAAAGCCCTCCGGCTGAATCGACAAAGCCCGCTCAAAGCGGGCTGCCGGAGGCGGCAGGGGTTTCCATCAGCCTGCTTGGAGCAGGCTTCCATTGAACGATAGCCAGGGGACTTCCAGCCCCTGGCGGAACCAGAACCGTCTGCCCCATTTCCGAATGCACCCGCTTGTTCCTCGATGCTGGTGTTAACCCGATTATTCAGCTAACAAACTCGGATTAAGACCGCCGCTGGAACACAAAGTAGGTTTCCTGGGGTGTTGTCACTTCCACCGGTGATCGAAAATCGAGATTCCCCATCAGGACATCACAGCGTGTCCGAAATTCTGTCGAACAGATTATATAGTCCACATCCATATAGCCCCAGGCTTCATCCCAGGTTAATCGTTGAAAAGTGGCAAGGGCATTGGCCCCATTCCAACCGATAAATTGACGATGGGAATGCAACGTGAACCACAACCGGTCATCAGCCACTACCGTGACGTTTTCGGGGATAATCGTCACCATAACCTGGTCATTCGCCAATAATTGGCGGTTGTGATCGTCCTGCATGGCGCGGGTCAGGTCATGGATCGGGACCGTCACCAGCGCCGGAATCAGCACAAAAACACCGGCGATGACGGCCACCCGCCAGCGCAGTAAGCGGCTCAGAGCATAGGCGATCAACGGCGCGAAAATCACAAAATAACTGTAACTCAGATTTAAAACCAGAAAGACAATCGCCATCGTGATGACCATTACACCCACGATGAGGCGATCAGTCCGGGAACCGTGCCAGAGCAGCAGCCCCACCGCCGCCAGACTGAAGATTAGCTCCAGGGGGGACAGCGCCTGGCCGAAACGAACCATCGTCAGCAGCACCGGAAATGGGAAATCCAGACTGAAGAGGCCCGTCTTGCCGGAATAATAGGTGACAAACTGACGGTAGGTTTCCAAACTGCGCGGGATGTCCGGCAGAAATTGAACCACATAATAAGCGATGATTGCCAGTGCCGAGACTCCCGCATACAGCGCAATTGGCGGCCAGTTGGTTTTCAACTGGCGGGGGGCCTCCAACAGCAGCATCAGCCCAATAGCAATGCCGAACGCCAGCGCCACCGGCGCCACGCCCTGCATCCCAATAAACAGGGCCGCGCCCAGGAAAACGGCCCAACGTTTGCGTCCAATGGGGGCATCAAAGAAGCGCAGCAAACCCCACAAAGCACAGGCAGCGTACAGCGCCAGCGGAATATCCATACGGAGGTTGTGTGTCGTGCGTAAAAAAGTGGACAGTCCCAGCAGGGTCACGACAGCGGCCAACCATTCCAGGGTGGTAGTTCCGGGACGGCGCAGTCCCCACACCAGCACGCCGACGGTTATCAGACCCCATAGCAGCGGCGTCAAGCGCAGCGTTTCAAGCTGACTGTTCCCGACAGCCCGCACCACCAGACCCATAAAGAGATAATACACACGGGGAAAGGCGACATCCGGGTCGCCAAAAACGGAGGTAAAAAAGGTTGAGGTGAGGTGGCCCGTCTCCGCGAAGGTGGTTGCCACGCTGCCGACCCAGGGTTCATCCGGCGTATCAATGCGCGCAAAGATGCCCAGGCTGGCAAGGTAGAGGGTCGCCGTCAGCACGCCAAGCAGCGCCAGAAACCCGACAGCGCTGCGGGTGAGGCGGCGCTCCGGGGGGGCCAGCGGGCGCTCGGTAACCAGGACAACGGCTAAAACCGCCAGCAGATTCAGATGCGCCATGACCAGCCACAGGCTAAACGGTAGATCAAACAGGCGCTTTTCCGGCACCGGAAGCGCCAGTTGAAAACTGAAAAAGGCGGTTAATCCCGCCGCTGCGATCACCAGCACTGCCGGAATCGTTCGGCGCAGCACCGGGCGGATTACCGGTTCCAGGATGGTCAACAAGGCGAGTCCGACCAGCAGGCCAGTATAAGCGGTTTGGATTCCGGCGGCGGACAGATTATACCGGCGAAGATATTCATCATCGGTGGGAAACCGCCCATTCAGCAGCAACCAGACCACAATCACACTGCCCAGAGCCGCCAGAGTGGTTTTACGATTGCGCCACAACGTTAAGCCTTCCCTTTCGACGAATGGAGTAAGATACGTATGCGCTGATGTTAACGTTAATTCCCTTAAAATCAACTTCATAATCAAATAATACCAACGGTAATCGGCTCTATCAGCGCGCTAACGAACTTGCCATAATTAAGAAGAGGGGTACAGTTTTGCCCCATCTTCAAGCAGGAGACCCAAGCATGGTGAACTGGAACGATAAACTGGCCGGACGCACCACTTTTATGAGACGTTCGGCGATCCGCGAGATTTTAAAACTCACGCAGCGACCCGACATTATCTCGTTTGCTGGCGGATTGCCTGCGCCAGAGTTGTTTCCGGTAGAGCGAATTGAAGCGGCTACCCAAGAGATTTGGCGGCGGCGCAGCAGTGAATCGTTGCAGTACAACACCACCGAAGGTCTGACCGAACTGCGCGATTGGATTGCCGCGCGGCTGTCACGTGGCGGCGTCAACATCACCCGCGATAATATTCTGATCGTCAGCGGTTCGCAGCAGGCGATTGATCTGGTGGGCCGCGTACTGCTCGATGACGGCGATCATCTGGTGCTGGAAAGCCCCACTTACGTTGGGATGCTGACCGCCTGGCGATCCTATCAACCGCGTTTTTCGGTCATTCCGACGGATGCCGATGGCCTGATTGTGGACGAATACCTGGAAACGGTGCTGCGTCAGAAACCCAAACTGGCGTACCTGATGCCCAATTTCCAGAATCCGCAGGGGACGACCCTCAGTTATGAACGGCGCGTGGAGTTGGTGAAACTGCTGGCCGAATATGACGTGGCCGTGATGGAAGATAACCCCTATGGCGAACTCCGTTACAGCGGCGACGCTTTGCCCGCCCTATATGAATTGGAAGCCCAGCAGCGCGGCAGCACCAAGCTGGACGGGCTGGTGGTCTATGCCGGGACGTTCTCCAAGATTTTGACGCCGGGCCTGCGCGTCGGTTGGGTGGCCGCGCCGGAAGAAGTCATTGAAAAGCTGGTGCAGGCCAAACAGGGCGCGGATTTACAAACCAGTACCCTCTCCCAGATTTTGACGTATGAAGTCTGCAAAGACGGCTTTATTGACGGCCACATTGAACAACTGCGCGCGGTGTACCGCGAACGCCGGGACGTGATGCTGGCCGCGATGGAACGGTATTTCCCGGAAGAAGCCCGGTGGAGCCGACCCGAAGGCGGCCTGTTTTTGATGGTGACGGTTCCCGAACACATTGACTCCGGCGAACTGCTCAAAGATGCGATTGAACATAAAGTCGCGTTTGTGCCCGGAACCGATTTTTACATTACGGGCGGGCAAAACACGTTCCGGCTGAACTATTCCAACGCACAACCGGACATGATTGAGGAAGGCATTCACCGCCTGGGAACACTCTTAAAAGAGGTGACGGTGCGGCAGGTGGTGTAGACCTCACCCCCGGCCCCTCTCCATCCAATGGAGAGGGGAGAAAGATGGTGGCGAAATTGGCGGCGGCGGAACCGGAGGGGGTCTGCCGCCGCCATTGCCGCCAAGATTGCAAGTCTATAGTCACCAGTCGTCAGTCTCCAGTCGAAAGACAAAAACATCAGGTCGTCCTCGAACAGTACGGTCACGATAGATCGTGGCCGTACACAGCCGTTATCTGCTTCATCAGTATAAGGGAAAACGCGGGCGGCGGAGTAAACAAACGTTCGGACATTTGTTCAGTGTTTTAGTCAATAAACGCTTCGCCGCTTGTAAAAGCAGGCCCCCACAAATCGTGTTATGGGGTACATGTACCTGACAATGCGGTTAACATTTTCAAGAGTACAGGTTCGTATTCTGCAATTTTGCCCTCAGGCGTCGAAACTTCTGCAAAATAACCCGTCGTGAGCAAAACATAGCCCTCGCGCCCATTGGCCTGAAAGGGCGCAAGTTGTCCACAAGCCAGCTTACCGGTCAGGTGGTAACGGGATTGCAGCCCAGCAGACGTTGCAGTAGCATCAGGAATCAACCGTAATTCAGCCGTTCCATCAGTGACAACGATGTTATCGTCGGCCATGTGTTCAATCCAGCCGTCAGGGTAGGGAATTTCTAATGTAATCTCAGTTTCCGCAAGTGGATGTGACTGGATAAACAGTGTGTTCGGCCAATCGGCAGAAGCAAAGTACTGGTACGACTGCACATAGGCCAGCATGGCTTGATACAGCGCCCCGTTTTCCGCCCAATCCGTCTCGTTGGCAAGGAGGCCATACATAACACCATGCTCCTGTTGTTTTTCCTTTTGGTGCAGGTCAAAACGAACCATAAAATTCTGCGGCCAGGGATACCTTGTGGTTTCAAGGTTCAGTTGGGTGAGGAGATTTTGCTTGGTTAAGACGGGGCCGGCATAACCATCCGTGATGTTGATGTGTTCTGAAAAAATAAACATCGGGGGCTGACTGGCATCCCCCCGGAGCGCGGCGGAGATGCGATCAAGCGTGAGCGGTTCCGGCGAAAACCCATAGATTGTCCCCGTAGCACTGGTCACGGTGCTAAACTGCCAGTCGGGCGGATAAGCAACGGTAAAACGTAGATCATCAAAGCGACGGCGGCCCTCCGGCAGGTTGGCGCGGGTAGTTTCGTCCAGGGCGGTGCGACTGCTGCATCCCCAATAAGCTAACGGATCAACAGAAGCACTCAGATCAATGACATTGGAAATCGGGGGCTGATTTGGAACGGGTTCATAGATGGGGTAAGTGGTGGAGTCGGATGTCCGAACAACAAACCGCGAGACATAGGGATAATCTTTGATAACCGGACTTAAAATTTTGATGTCATCCAAGTCTGCCAGTATCGCAGTTGATCCGGCATATTCCGTTACCAAGCCGCCGCCGGTCAAAATTTGCTCAAGCGTTTCCTGATATTCCGCATCAACCAATCCTGAATAATAATCAGTGCGGTTGTCCACCTGAATGCCTGTATTCATAATGCTATGGGGGGCACGAAATTGGCTGTAATCCGGGAAACTCGATGGAATATTGGCAGAATGATATGCCTGGTCACTAAAAATCCAGGTGGTCAGGTTGCGATACAACGCCGAGGAAAAAGTGAGAGGAATGGTCTCAGCAGACCATTTAAACGCAAAAACGAAAGGCGCGCCATAAATGGTGTATTGATTCGCAGCGGGGTCGGCTTGAATATCAAGATGGTACTTCACTGCCAGGAAGGATAAACCGGCCTCGGCATACTGCCGCAGTTGTGCGACCCGATCACCAGCAACAGCAAAACCCTGCGCCTGAAGGCGATTCAAAACGGTATCAAAATCGGCATTAGGCACCGCTGCATAACCGATTACCTGGGCCATAACTTCCACCGGGAAACTATGATCGCTCGATCTGCCCATATATTCAAAGGTGTTATAACAGTAACGCGGTGCTTCGGGTTCAAAACGCACTTGGGTGAGCTGGTCTATTTGCGCCAATTCCTCCCGAAGCAGCGGATAAGAATCGGGCGGGTAAAACAAAGTGTCGTCTTCTTCGATAGCGGGGGCCGGAAGCGGAATAATCCACTGATCATCCAGTTGCTGCATTTGGTCAAAATCATAAGGATCGTAAACGCCTAAAAACGGTTCAAAAACGACATTAACCTGGTCATGATCCACAAATAGAAAAATGTGTCCGCCGCTCTGCTGAAAAAAAGTAGATATTTCCTGAGCAGACACCCTTGCCGAAATGGACATACACAGAAGGACAAAGACCAGGACACCAACCCAGCGCTTATACATGTTTGAATCCCCCTTGTTTACCAGCGCCTGCTTCGGAAAATTCTCCAACGGAGTTAACCAGCGGTCAGACACACAGCATCCAGATGATGCCGTGTATGCCGGTTCACGGCAGGCGCAGTCAGATCATTTTCCATTTTATAACAACCGGCTTGAAGCCAGCGGCGCGGGAGGGTAACAGCAGGGGCAGCGGGGGCCGCCCGGTGGTTAACGCGCGAAGAAGCCCAAGTCCAGATCGTAACACGGCGAACCGTCCGGTGCAGACGGTTCGCCGTCGTCTTTAAAATGAAACCCGCGCGGTATCGGCAAAATGGGGTTGGCGCCAGGGGACACGCTGGATCGTGTCCCCGTGAAATCTTAAAACTTGTCGGGGTACACTTCCCGCGCGACCTGTTCTTCCTGTTCAACCAGGGAACGCAGCGTGTTTAACCCTTCATTCCAGAAGTTCAGATCGGTCAGATCAACGCCGACTTTCCCCAAAATTTGCTCCGGCCAATCGGAGTCGCCGGACGCCAGCACTTCAATAAACTGCGGCACAAACGCCGCGCCGCGTTCCCGGTAGAGATTAAACAGCGCCAGCACCAGCAGTTCGCCAAAGGCATAGGCATAGACATAACCCGGCGTATGCAGGAAATGGGGGATATAACTCCACCAGATGCCATAGTTATCGCTCAGGTTCACGCTGTCCCCAAACATGGCGCGCTGCGTGGTCAGCCAGATGTCGCTGATGCGCTCGGTGGTCAGTTCGCCCTCAGTGCGGCGCGCGGTATGCAGGCCG
>DATALK010000539.1:0-3085 GCA_036261085.1 Phototrophicaceae bacterium
GCAAGCCTTGCAAGCGGATAATTTTGCGATCCAGACGGCCTACAGCCACATGGATGGCCTATACAGCCTGGAAAACGGCGAGTTTAATTTAGTATTGGTTGACGCCAATGCAGTCGCCCTTGTACAGAATCGGCACATACAGCAGCGCGTTCACCAGATACTCGGTCTTCACCTTTTGCGGCCCCTGCGCGCCAATCAGTACCGGACTGCCATTACGGAAAACATGCCCGGCCAGGGTATCCTCGGTTCGAACGCGAAAATTACGGGCGACCTCAACATCAATGCCGACTTTCGCCCGCAGATAAAGCTGCCCGGCTTCATCATCCGGCAGCAAAATCATGCCTTCTTCGGCCTGGGTCAAGCGGCGGGCCGCCTCGACGACCCTATTCAGCACTTCGGTCAGATCAAGCACTTCCGTCAGAGATTTACTGAGGGTAAATAAGGCTTGGGCTTCTTCCGAAAAGCCGAAGCTGCCCCGATCCGCCGTTTCGCCAGCCACAGCGATTCGCAGTACCGAGGCGACATTCCGGCGAATAGCGTTTTCATTAAGCGCGCTGACGGAAACATTGTCCGGTAAATTAACCTTATTCGGAAATTTGCCGTTCGGGGCCAGGACGATTACCGGCAGATTCGCGTTGACCTGCGCCAGCGCCATAACCGTGATTTCTCCCGAACGCCGGTCAACCAGATTGGCCTCAACCAATACTAAATTAAACTCGCCGTTTTCCAGGCTGTATAGGCCATCCATGTGGCTGTAGGCCGTCTGGATCGCAAAATTATCCGCTTGCAAGGCTTGCCGCACTTGTTGAACGATGTCGTAATCGCCCGTCACCAGCAGAATCTGTTGTGTTTCGGTATCCATAGTTTTTATTGTGGCTTTGGTTTACTCAAACGCTGGCGGCGCGTCTCCAGATCGTCCTCGATGTGTTCTTTCTGAGCCGCCTCAGCGGCTTCTTCAGCCGGAGAGGGCGCGTTCATTTCTTGCTGAGCGCTAACTAGGTCGCCCATCCGGCTGATTTTGTCCTGGGCATCTCGCAGCACATCGGAAAGCGACGGAACACGCGGCAAAATCACGGCATTGTCCGGCGAAGCGGATACTTCAGCCGGTGCGGGCGGCGCTTCCGCCGCTTGCTGCTTTTCGGCTTCCTGCGCTCGGCGCGCGTCGGCCACCGCTGCTTCCAGCATATTCACCCGCTGAATCAACTCCTGGGTCACAAGCTGATGTTCATGCAGATCGGATTCCGCCATCGCTAACCGCTGCTGGGCCAATTGCATCTGCTCGACAGCATGGCGCGCTACCGCTTCGTTACCAGCGGCTACCGCCTCATCCGCCTGCTGATCCCAGCGCGCGACCTTATCCTGGATACTCTGCGCCCGTTTTTGGAGTTCATCCTCAAACGCCAGAGCCTCATTAATACGTTCGCGCAGCGAAACAATCTCCCGGTCAATGTTTTTACCGAGTTTTTCCGGCGTCAAGGGACGGCGGCGCGGCTGCCCTACCGCCAAGTCTTCACCTAACACATCGTTGATGCTGGCCCGTACCAGTACATTGAGTTTCTTAAATAAGTCGTTCATAAATCCCATTTTACCTTTTTAACGAGTCGGTGTGCAACTTCCGCTTTAGTCTCCGCAGACTCCATCCCAGGCCAACCGGTAGACCGCCATATTTGGCCCGCCCGCCGCCGGAGAAGCCGTGCCACCGGTGCCAAAGACCGCACACAAACGAGGGTCATCCGTAGTTTTTCCCGGTATCTGGTCAGGAAAAGCCATCAAATAACGCGCGTCGTGCTGCTGCATCCAGTCCCACAAGCGGTCTTTGTCGTGGATAAACGGCACAATTTCCGGGCTGACCAAACCCGCCAGATCAAGAATGAACCGGGGCGCAAAATACCCCACGGCGCCAATATCATGTACTACCAGCCGTTCCTCCGGCGGTAGCTGGTCGGCAATCCACTGCGCGGCCCGCACCATCTCCTCATCAATAATCTGGACATCCCGGCTGTAAACGCTGGCCCCGGCAAACACGAAGTAAATAAACCCCAGCGCTGCCGCCACCGCCAGCGCCCGGCTGACCACCCGTCCGAGCAGCGAAAACCGCCCATCACGTAACATCCAGGCACTTCCCACCACGCCGCTTACAATCAAAGCGGGCAGCGCCGGAATCACATAGCGCCCATGTTGGTAAGGCGCAGGCAACCGCGCCGCATACAACGCAATTAAAGCCAGCGCCCAAGCCACCGGCAGCAGATAAAACCAGGCATTCCGCGCTATTCGTATTTGCCGCCCGACCACGATTACAAAGTAGATTATACCAGGAACCAGCAGCCATTGTCCCCCGGCAAACAGAGGTTTGAACATTTCCCAGAGGCGCGCCGGATAAGACAGATGCTCGATAATAGGGGCATACTCGGCTTGTTTGGCCGCCGCCGTATTGGGCAGCAAACCGCCGGTCAGTTGCAGATTCAGCGCCAGATAGGGCGTAATCATCACCCCAAAACCCAGCACCGCCCCACCTGCCCAGAATAAAAACGGACGCCAGGAATTTTGCGGGCGCACCGCCAGCATCACCAGGCCAATCAACCCCGCTAAACCGATAATTTCGGGCCGCGTCATCACCGCCAGCGCTGTTGCTACCCCAAAAATCACACCACGTAAAAAGGGCGCGCGGCCCGCCCCTTTAGGTTCATCCAGTTCCTGCCAGGCCAGCGTCAGCAGCACCAGCGTCCACAAGGAAAACAGCATCGTTTCCATGCCGGAAGCCGCCGCCCAGATCAGATGCCACGCCAGCACCAGCGCCAACCCGGCCACCAGACCAATAGACGGGTTTTCCGGCAGCAGTCTTTCCGCCAGCCGCGCGCCGAACACCCCTGCCAGCCACAAGGCCAACGCCCCCAATGTGTGCGTCCACAGGGTATAGGGCACATTCAGCGCATAACCTAACGCCAACAGCACCGTATATAGTGGCGATGTGGATGCCGCGCTGGGGATGCCAGGCACAAAAGCCCATTGACCGGTTTGCGCCAAATTACGCCCATAGACCTGATGAATCCAGCTATCATCCAGCGGGAAACCGCCATTGGCCGCG
>DATALK010000540.1:0-1732 GCA_036261085.1 Phototrophicaceae bacterium
ATCTGCGAGCCATGCCCGGCGTTGAAACCAGGGAGTTTAGTCCATGTCAGCGGATTTTATTTCACGAATTGTGGGTATGGTTCTGTTTGCGCTGCTGGGCGTTCGGCTGGGCGCCGACCTGTCGCCAGCCGTTACCGGGCTGCCCACCGAAGCCACCGCCGGGGTTTTTTTCCCTGGTCGGGATGCTGGTTGGTCTGATTTTGACCCCCTGGCTGACGGTGCGCCCCTGGCGCGCCGTGCGGGCAGTGGTCAACGAAATGCCGGTGGATGTGCTGTTTATGGCGCTGGCCGGGTTATTTGTCGGCCTGCTGGCGGGCCTGCTGCTGGCGTACCCACTCTCGCTGCTGGATGCGCCGCTGGGAACGCTGCTGCCCCCGGCCTTGTCGGTGCTTTCCGGCTACCTCATCATGACCATCTTTATCGTGCGCGCCCGCGAAATCTGGAATTTTATCAGCGAGCGAGTGGGCGGGCGCATCGGGCGTTTTTCCAGCAACATGGGCGGTGAACGCCAGATTTTGCTGGATACCAGCGTATTGATTGATGGGCGCATTGTGGACATCGCCCAGACGGGTTTCCTGGGCGGGACGCTGGTTGTCCCCCGCTTTGTCATTAACGAACTGCATCAGGTTGCGGATTCGTCCGACCCGCTGCGCCGCAATCGGGGACGGCACGGGCTGGCGAAGCTCAACGAATTACAGCGGGACGCCAATGTGCCGTTTAAAATTGTGGAAGACGATGTGCCGCACATCCCGGAAGTGGACGATAAACTGGTGGCGCTGGCCGTGCGGATGAAAGCGACCATCCTCACCAATGATTTTCCGCTCAACCGTATCGCCGAAACGCAGGGGGTGCAAGTCCTGAACGTGAATGCCCTGTCGAATGCCGTGCGTTCGGTTTACCTGCCGGGCGATACGCTGCCAATTCGCATCATCCAGGAGGGCCGCGAGGCCGACCAGGGCGTGGGCTACCTGGAAGATGGCACGATGGTCGTGGTTGAAGGCGGCAAAGCCTACATGGATCGCACCATCAACGTCACCGTGACCAAGTTCATCAACCGCGAAACCGGGCGTATGTACTTCGCCATGCCGGAAGGCAAGCGGTAAACCGGCAGCGCGATTGAGCCAGGGCGGTTGGCGGACAGCCCAAAGGTCTTTGTCTTTAAAGACTACGGCGAACAGCCCGGTGCGGATGGTTCGCCGTGTTACTACCTGGATTTTTGCTTCTTCGCGCGCTAACCACCGGGCGGCATTGGCCGCCCCTGTTGTTATTTATTCGGCGTGGGTGTTAGCCGGGTTTCCATTTGATGCGGGCTTGCATAAGTGGTTTTAACTTTCCGGTGATTCGCTCATATTCGTGATAGTCAGCTTTCATCTGAACGAAATCACCTGAAGCATAGTAAGCATCCCCACGTTCCCGATAGGCTTCCGCCAAATTGGGCTGAATTTCAATCGCCCGCGTGTAGTCGGCAATAGCTTTGTCCAGTTCGCTTTTATGTTCGTAGGTTAACCCTCGATTGTAATAAGTATTCGCATCATCAGGCTCAAGTTCAATGGCGTGAGTGTAGTCAGCTATGGCCTTGTCCCATTCGCCCAGATCGTAGTAGACAATCCCTCGGTTATTGTAGGCTGTCGGCAAATCAGGCCGAAGTTTGATGGCTTGATTGTAGTTGGCGATGGCCTGCTCATACTCGCCTTGACGGTTGTAGGCAATCCCCCGGTTGCTGTAGGCTTGC
>DATALK010000545.1:0-4221 GCA_036261085.1 Phototrophicaceae bacterium
CCCTCCCTACACTATTTCCACCCACGTTTCATTTTAACACCGTTAGCCCCGGAACGCTGGAAAGCTGCGGTTAGCGTTTCCGCGCAAACGTATAGAATCAAGGCCATAACGGATAAAAAATCACAAAAGCGCTCCCTACCAGCCGATTATCCTGCATAGGTCTTTAAAACTTGGGTAGAACCTTTTTAGAATTGGGGTGCAAGCCGTCTTTACCCCAAACAAAAATGGCCTATCGGGGGCAATAGGCCATCAGGATTATAACCGGCAGGTCGGCTAACTCTGGCCGAGTGCTTCCGGTTCCTCGGTATGGTGGGCAGTAACGTGTTCAAACGTCACTTTAAAACCGGGCGGCAGGCGTAAAGCGTCGAGGTTAATTTGTTTGACGTTCAGTGCCACGTTATCCACTTCCATCATGGAGTCGCGGAGGAACTTATCAGTAGACATGTGCAGCAGACTGTACGGAAAAGTCGTGCGGAGCGCCCCAATATAGACTTCGAAATAGACTTCGGGATAGAGAACGCGCAACTGTTGCAGGATTTCGGAAACACTCTTGTAGAGATCGCGGTAGGGATCATCTATGACTTGAATCATGCTCATATCCCAGCCGTTCAGATCCATGATTTCCTGGCAGCGTTTGCTGAAGGCTTCCGTCCGTTTGGGGTCAATCCCAATATGGATGATAAGCATCGGCAGGCCGCGCCGTAAAACGGCTTCCACAATCGCCACCGCGATCTGTGACCAGGTATCGCAGAAGTAAATCGCCAGTTCTTTGTGGACGGCGGGGTCAAATTTGACCGGCGGGTTCTGGAAGACGGGGGTTTGGTCGAGGCGCAGTTTCGCCGCCGTTTCTTTATAATGCTGATGAATGCGGAAGAACACCATCACCAGGGTGGGAATAAGCAGGACGATAAACCACGCCCCAGTGGTAAATTTGGTGATGATAAACACCAGCATCACGACAAAAGTAACGAATGCGCCCGTGCCGGAGACGAGTAATTTTAAGCGCCAGTTGGGATCGTAGACGATTTTGGTTTCCAGACCATAGGTGAATTCACCCGGTTTCAACTGACCGGCCCGCCAGAAACGGCGCGTCATTCCGGCCTGACTGATGGTAAAGCCGAGAAACACCCCAATCGCATACAGCGGAATCAGGTTGGTGATGATGGCGCCGGTAATGATAACCAGGACAATTGAACAGCTTGCCAGCGTGAGAATCCCCCAGTTGAAGACCAATCGCCGCCCGCGATAGGTCAGTTGGCGCGGCAAAAAGCCATCGCCACTTTGCAGGGCGGCGAGTTGGGGGAAATCGGCAAACGGGGTGTTGGCGGCCATAAACAGCACCAAAAACGCGCCGATGATGGTCAGAATATAAACGATGTACCCAAAGCCGCCGCTGCCATAAATGGTACGCGCGATCTGGCTGATAATGGTTTCGTGATGCGAGGGAACTGCCTGGATGGCATTCGCCAGCACCGTGATACTCATAAAAAGTGTTACCAGGATGATACTCATCACCGTGAGGGTTTTGGCCGCGTTGTTGGCGCGAGGCTGCTTGAACAACTGAGTATCGTTGGAAATGGCCTCGATACCCGTCAACGCCGTACAGCCCGAAGAAAAGGCCCGTAACAGCAGCAGCAGCGTCACCGGTTCTAAAACGTTGTGCTGAATGGCGACCACATCCGTCACCGTCCCCAAGTTGCCGGTGAGCATCTTGAAGAAGCCCAGACCAATGGTGAGCAGCATCATGAACAGGAAAAAAGTAAGTCGGGATGGCAAACAGGCGCGCGCTTTCCTTCACCCCGCGCAGGTTGATAATCGTCATAAAAACGATCACACCGACGGTAATGGGCACGCGATAGGGGACTAAATCCGGCGCCGCGCTGATGACGTTCGCCACACCCGCGCTGATACTAACGGCCACCGTGAGAATATAGTCGGTCAATAGGGCCGCGCCCGTGACCTGCGCCAGTTCTTCGCCCAGGTTTTCTTTGGCAACGCGGTAGCCGCCGCCACCTGCCGGATTGGAAAAGATGGTCTGCCGGTAGGAAATGGTCACAATCACAATCAGGACGGAAATCGCCAACGCCACGGGAATGGAAATCGCATTGCCTTGAAGACCGGCCAGGGTAAATGCGCCAATGGCCGCCGTGTTCAGGATGATGAGAATTTCTTCCGTCGCGTAGGCCACCGACGACAGCGCGTCACTGGCAAGCACCGCCAGGGCAATGAAGTTGGGCGCGGTCTGGTGTTTGATCGCTTCGGTTTGCAGCCGTTCGCCAAACAACATCCCGGCAAATTTCTCTTGTAAATCATGGAACGACATCGGTTTTTATCCCTATGCTAGATAGCTGGTGAAAACAAGTGGTGTAGAGATCGCTAGGGCTTTACCCTGGCAGGCGTTTTGACAACAATTTGCGGTGTCGCCGGAATCACCCCGGCGGGCTGCGTCAGTGTATACAAGGCACGCGGGCTGAGCCGTTGTTCTAAGCGCCAGGTTTGGAACTGCTGCCAATATGGAATCCGGCTGGCGGGAACCTGGGCAAAAATGGTTTTTACGTCCAGATGGAACGCGGCTTCGGCGACGGCTGCTAACGGTGAGGTGGCTTGCATCGCGTAGACTACCGGCTCAAGACCGTAATCCTCGGCAGTCGCCGTATATTCGCGGAGTTGATCGTATTCTTGCCGCGAAATTGGGGTATCGCCCAATTCACTCCCCAGATAGCTGAGGTGGCGCACCCCAATCAGCCGGAGAAAAATTAGTTGGGCGTAGGTGTTACGCGCCAGCGCCGACGCCAGATGAACGGCCTGGGCGGTCCAGAGTGGGTCTGTCAGTTGGACCAGAATCGTGTCATTGCTCATTCAATCCTCTAGGGTAGCGGCTATTCATCAGCAAAAAGAAGCCTTACCCTTTCAGTCTACGTGCCCCGGCATCAGGATTGAGTCAAGGGAATGGGTCAAAGGTGTAAAGTTTTTATCAAGATTTGGGAGAAAAAATGAGCTAAAGCGGCATGGAATGGGCGTGGCGAGAAGCGAATAGATAAGAGTTTACCGTTAATTCCGATGATATTTTCGGTGCAAACGCGCCAGGTCATTTCGGTACGGACACGATAATGAAGTTGTAGCGCATCACGAAAGTTAAGACTTAACGTGTATCACAATCTGTTTACAATTATGTGCCATCACTTTATACTTAGAAAGTATTTGTAGAGTTCTCCCCACCCCTAAAGCCCTTCCTTATCACAAGGGAACCAGAGCGCAAGGATGGGAACGTCTCAAATGGCTTCCAGGAAAATTTATGAAACGGAGAATGAATTATGCCAAACGTTACTCTATACGATTCGGATTACATCACCGTTGAGTATTGGCCTGATAAAGCTCTAATTTATCATACCATTCATCAACCGATGAGTAATCACCTGGCGGAATTTAAAGAAGCGCTCAATGCTGGCACGGATGCGCTCCAGAAATACAAGGTTCGCAAGTGGCTTTCCGATGACCGTAAAAATGACTCGTTGACCCCAGAGGGCAATGATTGGTCACTCAATGAATGGCAGCCTAGAACCATAAAAGCCGGTTGGCAATATTGGGCGATGGTTGTCCCTGAGGATTTAGCAGCGGCTGGAACCTTAATGCCTGTGATTGACATTCTGTTTGAACTTGGTTTACGCATGATGGTTTTCACAAATCGGGAGCAAGCCATTGCCTGGCTCGATAAAATAGAAAACCCATCAACTTAGGACTTTCAGTGAATTGCGGGCGGATTGGGGTGAAACGAACACGGAAATGGCGAGGATGGAGGATCGGAATGCTCGTGTCTGTCCATGTATTCTCCGTATTAATTTATCGAAAAAGCGCATTACCGTGTCCGTACATCCTACGATCTCAAACGTCAGAGCCTCGCAGAAAGACGATTGTTGAGAAACCGTTTTTGTCGCCTTTACAATCCAGTTTGGCATTCATGTTGCGCCTACCGCTGCGCCTGGGTACTCTGCCGGATGACCAATTCCGGCGCAAAAATCACCTGACGTTCGGCTTTGGGTTCGCCATTGATTTCACACAACAGTAGCTCAAATAACACGCTGGCGACGGCGTCAATGGGCTGACGCTGGCGCACGCGGGGCGACTGGCTTTTATGGTTCTAGGCTGCCATTCATTGAGTGACCAATCATTGCCCTCTGGGGTCAACGAGTCATTTTTACGGTCATCGGAAAGCCACTCGCT
>DATALK010000267.1:0-3799 GCA_036261085.1 Phototrophicaceae bacterium
CGCCGGTCAATGATGACGACGTTACCATCCCGACGTTTTTTCTTGTCATCATCTTTCACACCGCGAACGCCCTTGCCACCGCTAATGCGCTGGCAACCCAAAACGCCGAGTCACTCACGGTCACTTCGGAGGCCGCTGAGACTCTGGCCGCAGCGGACATTCAAGCGGCCAGCGATGCTACCAGCACCGCCGCCGAAGCGGGGATCATCCTGGCGACGCAAAACGCTGATGCGACTAACGCGACTCAGGCAACTTTAGATGCCGCGGCCACCCTGACCGCCCAGGCCGAACCCACCGAGGAAGTGACCGAAGCCGTCACCGATGAACCGACCCTGGTGGCCGCTACCGATGAACCCACCGAAATCGCCCAGGTCGTTTCCAGCCCAACGGCGACAGAAAGCCGCGCGAACCAAACCCCCGCGCCAACCCTGACCGCGATTGGCACATTGACCATCGAAACCGTTCCCGGCGAAACCGCCGCCAGCACCGACATTGTGCCGATTGTGCTGGTTATTATCGCCCTCGTCACCTTCCTGATCCTGCTCTTCCTGCTGCTGCGCGGTAGGCGCAACCAGCGCACCTAAAATTCCGTATAGAGTTGGGACACGAGTACTCGTGTCCCAACGTTTTTAGAGGTAGAGAGAAGGTGCGGACATGCGGAATTTCTTGCTTCGAGTCATTATCAACGCCATTGGCATTGCCATCACGGCCCAGCTTTTACCGGGCATCAATGTAACTAACGATGATATTGGCACGCTGCTGATCATTGGTCTGGTCTTTGGGATCGTCAACGCCCTGGTAAAACCGGTTTTAATCCTGCTGACCTGTCCAGCGGTGATTATCAGCTTGGGGCTGTTCATCCTGGTGATTAACGGCCTGATGCTGCTCCTCACCGCCAGCCTGATTCCGGCGCGGCTAACCGTTGACGGCCTGGGTGCGGCCATTATCGGCGGTATCATCATGGGCCTCATCAGCATGGTGCTGGAAGGTGTCCTCGGTGTGAAAGATGATGACAAGAAAAAACGTCGGGATGGTAACGTCGTCATCATTGACCGGCGCTAAACAGCTTTCCCGTTGGGGCGATTGCCCACCCAATCGCCCCTTTTATTAGCCGTTAATCACCCGCCGCAGCGTCGCCTCATCCACATTACCGCCGCTGATAACCACTACCGTCGGACGCTCATCAAACGCCACGGCGTTGCTTAACAACGCCGCGACACCCACCGCGCCGCCGCCTTCGACCACATAGCCCTGCTGGAACAACAGCCAACGCATCGCCTCGGCAATCGCGGCTTCCGACACCGGCACCACGCGATCAACCACCTGCTGCATCAGCGGAATAGTTATCGAATCGGTCTCAATTTCGCCGGATAACGCTTCTGCCAAAGTCTCCCAAATCTGGGGTAGCGCTTGACCGTGTACCGCGTTATAGGCCGCTGGTGTGGCGACTGAACTCACGCCGACCACTTCCAGGCGCGGATGAGCCGCTTTGAGCGCCACGCCGATGCCAGAAATCAACCCACCGCCGCCCACTGGAACCAGTACCCGCTCCACCTCCGGCAGCGCGTCCAGAATTTCCAGCCCGACAGTACCGCCGCCCGCGATCACTTTCACATCATTGTATGGCGACACAAAAGTAAGACCCTCGACCTTTTCTAGCCGCCGCGCTTCCGCCTCGGCCTCATCGTAAGTCGCGCCGTACAGCACCGCCTCCGCGCCGTAGCGCTGCACGCCTGCGACTTTACGGCGCGGCGTATGGCTGGGCATCAGCACCCGCGCGCGTAGCCCCAGCAGATGCGCCGCATATGCGACTCCCTGCGCGTGATTGCCCGACGAAGCGGTGACAATGCCTTTGGCCCGCGCCTGGTCATCCAGCGAGAGCAGCGCGTTTAAGGCGCCGCGCGTTTTAAACGAGTGGGTGCGGTTCAGATTTTCCAGCTTTAGCCAGATATTTTCGCCCAATCCGGGCGCGGCTTCCAGCGGCGTGGGGGGCAGATAGGGGGATAAAAGCTGGCGCGCCCGAAATAGGTCAGCGGATTGAATAATCATGTCAAAATCCTTTATAATCAACGAGGATAACGCCTTGCCAATATTAATAACGCGCCTGTAGTTGCGCGAGTGCCGGTTTCGACTATAGTGTGAATCAGATGGGCAACCCTTAGACTGGATGGTTTTATGTTCTCGGCGATTGATCCCAACGCTATCCGCCAAATGTACACCACTGATGAAGCCTGGCGCATCCGTCAAGAAACCCATGATCGTTACAGTATCCCCCAGGTAAACTTTGCTGCCTGGGCGCTCGATTGTCTGACCTGGCGCGGTGATGAAAAAGTGCTGGATTTGGGCTGTGGGCCAGGCCGCTGGTATGAAGCGCTCCGACCCAAAGCCCCCGCCATGACTTACTATGGCCTGGATTTACACACGGGCATGTTAACCAACCACCCCGCCGTTGGAGCGCTGACTGTTGGTGACGCGCAGCAGCTTCCCTTTGCGGACGACACATTTGACATGGTGATGGCGAATCACATGCTGTATCATGTGCCCGATGTCGAAAATGCCATCCGCGAGATCCGCCGCATCCTGAAACCCGACGGCATTCTGATGGCAACCACCAACAGCGTCCACAATATGCCCGAATTGCAGGTTTTGCTGCACCGCGCCGTGACCCTGCTTGTCCCCCCTGGAACAGCGCAGTTTCAAACGCCGCTGCCCCCCCAGCGACCTGTTTACACTGGAAACCGGCACCCGCTTCCTGGCGCGACATTTTTATGCCATCGCCCGTTATGATCTGCCCAGCACCCTGGTCTTCTCGACGGCGGACCCGATTCTCACCTACCTGGAAAGCACCCGCGCGGTGCGAGAGCCGCAGTTGCCGCGCGGCGTCTACTGGAATGATATGATGGTCATTGTGCGGGAACAGGCCAATCGCTTGATTGAACACTTCGGGGAACTGGTGATTAACAAATTAAACGGGGTGTTAGTCGCCACGGATCGCGGCGGTTTCATTCAGGACTATGTCACCTTTGAAGCCGATTCAAATCCGTAAGCCGTAAGAATCTCAAATATACTCATCCGACTCCCCAAAAGCGGTATGCGGATAAAATCCGTAACGGCCTACCAGCGGCACAAACCGCACCGGAATCGTCTGTTCGATCTCCCAGCGGTTGCCCATCCGGGTCACGACTTCTAAGTACTGCCGCCGGTCATCCCCTACCGGCAGAATCATGCGCCCGCCTCTGTCGCTCATTTGGGAGCGCAGCGGCCCCGGCAGCGATGGCGCGGCAGCTGTGACCACAATCGCGTCAAAAGGCGCCATATCCGCTAAGCCTTGGCTGCCATCGCCCACATGCAGTTCCACATTGTTATAACCCAACTCGGCCAGCACATGCCCGGCCCGTTCTGCCAGCCGGGGATACCGTTCCAGGCTGTAAACCTGCGCCGACAGTTCACACAACACCGCCGCCTGATACCCCGACCCGGTTCCCACTTCCAGCACGCGCTCAACACCGGTCAGATGTACCAGTTGGGACATCAACGCCACCACATACGGCTGCGAAATCGTCTGGTTGTCGCCAATCGGCAGGGGACAGTCCCGGTAAGCCAGGTGACTCAGGTCAGCACTGACGAACTCGTGCCGGGGAACCCGGCGCATCGCTTCTAACACGCGGGGGTCACAAATTCCCCGTTCTACGAGCTGCTTTTCGACCATCTGCACGCGCGGTGTGTAAAAATCGTCGTTCGTCATCATCGGTTATAAGCCACTACTCTTCTTCAACCCAGTATATAACACATCATTCCC
>DATALK010000548.1:0-2666 GCA_036261085.1 Phototrophicaceae bacterium
CTGCCAGGCTATAGGCTACCAGCATTTGTCCCGGCGTTAACGTACTGACAACCACCATCGGTTCGGGAATATCCGTCTGTTCATTGGGTTGAATCAGCAGAATGTCCGAAAAAATAGCGCCTTGCATTTCCCGCATCAGCGCGCGGCCTTCGTTATCCATAACCGGGCTGCCGTCTTCACGATTCAGCCAATACAATTTTTGATCGCGCGAGGCCACCAATACATATTGATCTGTGACCAACGGGGTGGGGCGAATCGTCTGACTGGCCGTTTTTACCTGCCAGATTTCTTGTAAGTTTTCGGTGGTGTCCAGCGCGTAGACATTCCCAACCAAATCGGCTGCGTACAGGATACCATCAACAACGGCCGGTGTTCCCCAAATCCAATCCACCGTATCATAGGTGTTTAGAATTTCGCCGCTGGTCGAAATTTCATAGAGTTTGCGCGCAAAGCTGCCCACATACAATTTACCATTGGCGTAAGCCGGAGCCGAGGCCACCGCGCCGCCGACATCCAGCGACCATAACTGATCGCCAGACTGGGCGTCTACCGCATAAATAAAGTGGTCCAGCGAGGCAAAGTATAACACATCCTCAACCAACAGCGGTGACGACCAGACGCCGTGTTTTGTCGCGGCAGTCCACTCGACGCTGTAATCTTCAAGATTAATGGCGACCAGATTTTTAGAACTGAGGCCCGCATAGACGCGCTCATTGTCCCCAACCAGATCGGCAACCAGATTACCGGTATTGGCTGGAATGGGTGTGCCCGTGCCATTTTCAATCCGTGCGGTCTTCAGATCAATACTGTAGAGCATCTGATTGTAACCGGCAGCTAGGAGTTTTTCATCATTAATCACCAGCGGGGAGGAAAAGAAACTGTTGGCGCTTTGCCGAATTTCCCACAGGCGCGGGTTGCCCTGGTCATCCATGCGAATTTCGCCATCTTCATTCCGTAAGGGAACGGCCTTGCCATCGGTTGGGCTGACCATCACCAGCCGGTCATTAAAAGCGACCAGAATGTTTTGCTCCGGGCCAACTGTTCGCAAACCAGCCCAACTCGTACCTAACGGCGCTGGCCCACAGGCCGCCAGCAGGGGAATCAACAACAGCGCCGCACCCAGCAAACGATGCCGCGACAAAAACTTAACGATATTCAACGCACTACTCCTCAAGATCGGGAACAGGGTCATAACCACCCTGATGAAAGGGATGGCAGCGGGAAATACGTTTGATACCAAGCCAGGTTCCCCGGAACACCCCGTAGCGTTCAATCGCTTGATAGGTGTATTCCGAGCAGGTCGGTGTATAAATACAGGCTGATGGCAGCGCCGGTGAAATCCGCCGCTTGTAAAAGCGAATCATGCCTAAAGCAACCCGTTTCATGCCTCTTCAGCGCCTTTCTCTTCCTGTAAAATCTGCGCCTGGTAACATAACTGTTCTACTGTACGCTGGATGGCTGAAAAAGGTTTCTCGACCAGCGATGGTCGTGCGACCAGCACCACGTCTACGCCGGGTTTTAAACGGGGATGAAGTTGGCGGACGGCCTCACGCAGCAAACGACGAACCCGGTTGCGGACGACGGCCTTGCCGACCTGTTTGCTGGTGACAAAACCATACCGGTTGTGTTCCAACCCGTTCGGTAGCACACCAAGCAGCAAACCGCCGCCGGTACACGTCCGACCTTCGCGCCGCATCCGGGCAAAATCATCACTATTGCGCAGCCGAAAACGCCACTGCATCCCTTGCTACTAAGCCTTCCAGTTAACCTTTTTTACATGGTTTGGGGTTACTGTCAGCTCATGACGCCCCCGCAGGCGGCGCGCCTTCAACACTTTGCGACCACCCCGAGTTTGCATCCGCTGCCGGAAACCATGAACGCGCTTGCGACGACGGATTTTCGGTTGATAAGTCCTTTTTGTTGACATAAAATCAGCGGCGTTATCGGACCCACGCCGCCTTGCCTCCCTTCAATCTGTTGTGGATGTTGCTTTGATATTCGTTATACATGAGTGCTAAGTATAGCGGACACCCTGGCCCTGGTCAACGGGGGCATTTCAATTGCTGTCGTAAAGTGCTTGACAAGTCCCCAAAATCTCGTTATGCTGTCAAACAGTTTCATAAACCAACAACGTTGATCTGGAAGAGTACACGCTGCAATTGGTGTTCAGAGAGCCGCCGGTGGCTGTGAAGGTGGTACATGCGGCAGCGTGGAATGGGCCAGGGAGTTGCACGGGCGAAGTCAAAGTAGCCTGTGCCGGAAGCGCACCGTTATCGGCGCAGGGTATCGGTTGGCCCTCACCCCCAACCCTTTTCTCTTAGGGAGAAGGGGGTAGTAGAGGTAGACAGCCCGTACTCGATTGAGTGCTTGTTTAGCCGGTTTAGGGTAAACAAGAATCAAGGTGGCACCACGGGAAATCCCCTCGTCCTTGACTGGCGAGGGGATTTTTTATTTCCGTTATGGGGAGTAGCCAAAATGGCCGTATTTGCAACACCAACACGCGAAAAGGTTCTGCCGGGTCGGGAAACGGTAATGAAGTTGTTTGACCAGGGCGATCTGGTGCCAGTCTACCGCACGCTGGTCGCCGACCTGGAAACGCCTGTCTCGGTCTATCTGAAGCTGACACGCGCGGGAGGTTATTCCTTCCTGCTGGAAAGCGTGGAGGG
>DATALK010000555.1:0-3987 GCA_036261085.1 Phototrophicaceae bacterium
AATCAGCCGCATACACCCGATTATTGGCTCCCACCGCCACGCTGGATAAGTCAACAAAAGCGGTTTCGCCGTCGCTCAAGGTTTGCAGTGTCTGCCCTAACGCGCCATAACTGGGCAGCACGGGTTCGGATGCCGCGCCCAACACCAGACTATCCGCAATGGTGTTAAAAACTGGGAGAAAACTGGCTTGATTAGCCGCCAGTGTCCGACCAATGATGACCAGAACTTCCCCTTCGGCCAATGAAACCGCCCGCCCCAGGCCAAATAACGTCCCATCGGCACTCACACCCTGCGCGGCTACCCCATCAAACCCCAGCAAAACACCGGGCTGCAATTCACCTGCGGTAATACTGAGGGTTTCCAGAGCCGCTGGCAGCAGCAGTCCGGCATCCTCACCGGCAACCAGCGCCAGCGTGACAAACGGAATTCCCGGCGGGCGCGTCTCCGGCGACGCCGCCAGCGCTTGCGCGAGGAGCAGTGTTGGCGTGCCCTCGGTCTCTCCCGAAACCGAGACGTCCCACCCCGCCGGATAGGCCAGCGCCAGATCACCGGCCTCCCACTGATACGGCACATACTCCCCGGTCTGCGCGCAAACCGGTGTTAACAGAACAAACAGCAATACAGCCAGTAAACCTGAAAAACGGCGCATGATTGTCTCCGGCAGGCCTAAGCGGCAGGTCGCCGCACCCAGTCACATGATCTTTACCTGACAAACCAGGCAGCAGGTTACGCGGTCACTCGCGCGGAATGCTGGCGATCACTGGCAGCCCCACCGCTTCCACCTGTTCCCGGCGGCGCAAATTCGGGTCAAGATACTCGGCCAGGAACGCCAGCATAATACCCGCCACCAAGCCGACCCCAATCCGAATAAACGGCGCGAGGCGGTTGGTAATCGGCGGCGGCGCGGAAGTCACTTGCGGCACATCCAAAATCGTCACTTGGGCGGACTGCTGGCCTAACTGCGGAAAATAATCCTGAGCGCGGGTTCGTAACACATCGGCGGCGGCCTGGGCCACCGCTTCCAGTCCGGCAGCGTCGGGATAACTGAGTGTCAACAGGCCAACACTGCGTTTGTTATCCGCCGCCACGCCCAGCGCCGCCGGGTTGATTTCAACGCCATGTTCTGCTGTCAGCGAGACGATTTCATTCACAAATGTACTGGTACGCACCCAATCCGTCAGCGCATTGACCGTCAATTCGGAGGCCAACCAGACATCCTGGTAATCGCCATCCCGGTTGGGAATGGCTTCCAACACCTGAGCGGCGCTGTACCGGAACGTCACCGTATACCCGCCCGCCGCTGCTGGTTGATCACTTAAAAAATCGGGAATGGTCACGGCAGCGGCAATGGCCGCTGGAATCAAAACTAACCACCAGCGCCGCAGCAGGACCCGCAAGACGAGCATTAATTCCATATTGACTCCTCCCCCCACAATGATTAACGTTTAACCACGGGTTGACAACCCGTATGGTCAGGCTGCTCACCGGAGTTTATTATACTCATTCAGGAGCGTTTGTAATGGAAACTCAAGACCAACCTGTTCGGGGACGATCGGGTTTTATCCAGCGCATTTTTGCCTGGATGTATTCCAGAAACGATGATGACAAATTAGATCGCCTGGTTGGTGCGTATAAACGGCGTTTATTAACGGGTCTGACCGGCACAGTGCTGGAAATCGGCCCCGGCACGGGCGCGAACTTCCCTTATTTCCGCCGCGATATTCGCTGGATTGGCGCGGAGCCGAATCTCTTCATGCACCCCCATTTACAAAAAGCCGCCCAACGCGCGGGGATTACTGAAGTAGATATTCGCCCACTGACGGGCGAAAAGCTGAATCTGGCGGATAACAGTCTGGATGCGGTGGTTGCCACCCATGTTCTGTGTTCAGTCGATCACCAGGAGCGGGTTTTACAGGAAATTCGGCGCGTCCTCAAACCAGCGGGACGGTTTATCTTTTTGGAACACGTTGCCGCTCCGCCGGGAACGCCACTGCGCCAGTTCCAGGGCTTTATCAGACCCGTGTGGGCCTACTGCGGCGACGGCTGCCATCTCAACCGTGAAACGTGGACAGCGATTGAAAATGCCGGTTTTACGCAGGTGGAAATCGAACATTTCCGCATCCCAGCGCCTTTTGTCAGCCCCCACATCGCCGGTTATGCAGTGAAATGATACCTGTACCCATCAGGCCGATGGGCACACCGAATTTTTGGACAGCACTCACCCGGAACCATCGGACTGAATGGCGGTTACGCTAATGGCCTCGCAGGCATCCGCGACGGTGTTCACAAAACGCACCTTGAAGGTGGGATTAATCGCGCCATAAATCTGAAGCAGCGTCGAATAAACGGCACGCATGAGCGGCGTCCCCCCGGCAATCGCCATCAGGCCCGCATTGGCTGGGCGATGGGACACTAACCGCCGCGCATACGGCAAAAAGCCGGACGGGAGTTTATTACCTTGAGTGACATCCATAATGGTGTAAACTTTGTGGTCAACCGTCGCCATCATTGACCACCCCTGTTCCGAGGCGTAACGCAGGTCTTCCAGCGTCCAGTCTTTCTCAAACTGCATCAGCAGAATACTGTGGTTGGCATCATGCCAATCAATGTGAACGGTCATCAGTTCCCCTGTCTCAAGCACCGATCCCTCTTAACAATTATACGCGATATTATGAGAACGGTAAATTAAGACTAACGGACGCGGCTTCCGCTTATGACTGCCGCTGGAAAGCGGCCCACGCCTGGTCAATAAAGGCCGTCATCTGCTGATTAAACACCTGAGTATCAAATTGCAGCGCGTGGCGGCGGACAACAGCCGGATCGTAGGCATTGGCGTCAAAACTTGCCATCACCGCCGCCAGGCTGTCAACAGTCATCTCATAGAAGAGTTCGCCGGTTTTGCCAGGAATCACCGTATCCAGCGCGCCGCCGCCGCCAAAAGCGATGACCGGACGGCCCGCCGCCGCCGCCTGCACGGGGGTAATCCCAAAATCTTCCAGGCCAGGGAACAAAAAGGCTTTGCAGCGCGCCATCAAACCGGGTAGTTCCGCATCCGGCACGTAGCCCAGAAATTCCACCGTCGGCCCTGCCAGGCTTTGCAGCCGTTCCAGATCGCGCCCTTTGCCGCCAATTTTCAGCGGCAGCCCCAACCGAGTGGCCGCCTGCACCGCCAGATCAATGCGCTTGTAGGGAATCAACCGGGACACAATCAGGAAATAATCGCCCACATCGGCCACCGGTTGAAACCGAGAAGTGTCTACCGGGGGATAAATGATGACCGAATCACGGCCATAATAGGTTTTTATCCGCTGCTGAATCTCGGTGGAAATCGCAATAAAGTGGTGGACGCGCTGCGCGGCGGCATAATCCCAGCGGCGCATCCAGGCCACCAGTGGGCGCAGCGCCAGTTCTACCGGCTGGCCCAGACCTTCACGCGCGATATAACTTTCCAACTGCCACACATAGCGCGTCGGCGCGAGACAATAACACACATGCAGCGTTTTGGGGCCATACCGGAACCCGTGACAGAAGCCGCTTTTGTTACTCAACACCACATCATAAGCCGATAGGTCTAACCCGCCCCACCCCAGCGGATACAGCGGCAGGTAGGGCTGATGGTGGTTATGAATCCCCGGCAGTCGGTCTAACCAAAGGGGGTGAATATCCCAATCCCGGTAAAAGGAGGACATCAAATCTGGCGCGTAGATGCTCGTGTAAATAGGCCGCTGCGGGTACAAATCCACCAGCGCGGCCAGGACATCTTCCGCACCGCCAATCTGATTCAACCAATCATGCACAAGAGCAAGTTTCAAACCATTACCTCAAGCCAGGATACCCAGCGGAACAAAGAATTGAGGGCTATTCGCTTTTACGCACCTCAGCAACTTTACGCACCGGGGCAAAAGTCATTCGATGCAGCGGTGAGGGGCCGTAAGTCGCTAAAGCGGCCTGATGTTTGGCCGTGCCGTAACCTTTGTGAATCGCAAA
>DATALK010000270.1:0-8646 GCA_036261085.1 Phototrophicaceae bacterium
CTAATCGTGTTAGTTGATCTAGGAGCATATGGTGCATCTTCAAAAGAAGGAGGGAGTTTCACAGGGGTTTTGTCAGAAATAACGCCCACAATTTTTGCATTTCCTGCCAGAGTTCCTATTGACCCCTCAAATCTATCTTCCAATTTTTTAGCAATTGGAAAAAACAACGCCTCACGATGAATCAAAGAAAGAAATTTAACAAAGTCCATATAACGCCAAATTTTTGTCTCTGGCGAGGGCTTCCGAATATGTTTTTCGCGGCCTTTTCCTGCTGTCATACAAATATCTCCTCAAAGGTCATTAAGTAACCCATACCCATTTTACTTCTGATACTAATTCAAATTAGTAGTGAATGCCCCTAAATGGGGCATTCACTATCACTTATAAATAAAGATGTTTATCCCTCCCCCAACCACCTAATCATACTAACCTTCTCATGCGCCGCTGTAATCCCGGCGCTGGTCACAACCGGGTAGTACCGCGCTCTCCCCCATCCAGAAGTTCCCCTTTTACGAAAGATGAAAGTTATTATAGTTGTAAGTTTTCTTAATGAACCCTTTCCCAAAATCTGATTTATTATACAGATACTACAATAACTTTTTGGGATAGGAATAGTGGTTATGTTTCGCTCTCGGCTCCTGGCCTGCTTGCTCCTGATAGGAATGGGAGCCTGTTCCACCCAACCCAACCCGAATCCCCCACCAACCCCGGCAAACACCCCAGCGGCAGCGCCCGCCGCCCCCATTCGGATTCTGCGGCTGGACAGCTATCATGATGGGTATATGTGGTCAACCGAGATTCACCGGGGCGTGGTGGACGGTCTCAAAGATCACGGTTACGCGGTGGACGGTCAAAATATTACCCTGGAAGACCGGTATCTCGATACCAAACGTAATACCTCACCCGAATATTTTGCCAGAATTGGGGCGGAAACCATCGCTTATATCCGCGCGACTAAACCAGACCTGGTCATTGTCAGCGACGACAACGCCACCCGGCTGGTTGTTCAACCGATGCGGCTGGATGGCATCCGCTTTGTCATCCTGGGATTAAACGGCAAACCGGAAGACTTTGAACTGACCACCAGCCCCTATGTCGCGGCGGTTTTGGAACGCCCACATATTCAGGAATTTATGGGCTGGATTGAACAGGTTTTTGGCGAAAACGCGCGCGTGACCATGCTGGCCGAAGACAGCGCGACTTCCGCCGGGCTGTTCGGCGACAACAAAGTCGAAAAAGCCGCCGAAAAAACAACGGTAAAACTGGTCAACATGACCTTCACCAATAACTATGCCGAATGGCAGAAAATTGTGTTAGCAGCGCCGCAAACCAGCGCCATCCTGTTTCTTGGCTCGTATTCCACGCTGCGCCGCGCGGATGGCTCGGCGGTAGAACCCACGGAATGCCTGCGCTGGACGCTCGCTAACTCGCCCATCCCGGTCCTCAATTTCTGGGAAGAAGCCGCCCACGTTGGCGCGCTGGGCGGCCCGGTGATTTCCGGTTATACACAGGGTTATGAAGCCGCCGCCCGGGCCGCCCGCATTCTGGACGGCACGCCGATCAATGCCATTGGTTTCAGCGCCCCGCCGCGCGGCAAACTCATTGTCAATCGCAACGCCATGAATCACTGGGGTGTCCAGATTCCGCTCGATTTGTTAGAAGTCTCGGAGATTGTAGTCGAGTGAAACACCTGAATCGCAGCATCCGCACCCAAATTATTCTGGTTACACTCATTTCACTGCTGGTACTGGCCGGTATCCTGGAAATCACGCACCAGTATCAGCAGCAAGCCGTTCTAACAAACACCGAACGGCGCGTCGGCCTGACGCTCATTCGTTCCGTGAATAACACCATTAATTCCGTGCGGGCCTTCATCAGCTCCCTGAGCGATATTGCGGAATTAGACACGCGCCTGACAGAACTGGTGCAGTTAAACACCGATATTGACTTTATCGCGGTGACAGATGCCACGGGTTTAGTCATCTTTCATTCTGATCACCAGTATCAGGGGCAACAGGTCTCCGGTTTAAGCGCTTTTAACGCTCAGGAAACCATCGCCAAAGAGGTAACTGGCTTTGGTAAAGTCTTTCTAACCGCCCTCCCTTTTGCCAGCGAAGGTCTGGCCGACACGCCGCAGTACTGGATTATTGTCGCCAGCGCGGCGGAACCGATTCAAAATCAGCGTGTGAACAGCGCCTTTGCCTCGGCCCTGGTAACCCTCATCCTCACGCTGACTGCCGGTTTTTTCCTGATTATTTTCCTGCAAGCCTATTTTGTCCGCCCCCTGGAACAACTGACTAAAGCCACCAACGCCATTGAAGCGGGCGACCTGACAATCCGGGTGCAAACCCGCCAAAATAACGAAATCGGGCAGTTGGCGCGCAGCTTTAATCAAATGACGCAGCAGTTAGCCAGCCTGATTAACACATTGGAAGAACGAGTCAAAGCCCGGACGGTGGAACTTGAAATCGCCCGTGACCAGGCAGAACAAGCCAGTCGCGCCAAATCCGATTTTCTCTCCAACATGAGCCACGAACTCCGCACGCCGTTAAATATGGTTATCGGTTATACCAGTTCCATGCTCACCATGCCGGAGATGTATAACCAGGTTGAACTGCCAGCCGTCTTTCGAAACGATATTGAACTAATTCGCCAAAGCGGAAAACATTTGCTGGTGCTCATTAACGATATTCTTGACCTGAGCAAAGTGGAAGCGGGCAAGCTGACACTCAACTGCACCGCCGTGGATCTAAAGCCGCTGTTGGACAGTGTGGTGGCGGCCTCCTTAGGTTTAATTGGCGCTAAACCCTTACAATTACGGTCAGATTACCCGGACAAACTGCCCCTGATCTGGGCCGATACCATGCGTGTCCGCCAGATTTTGTTAAATTTGCTCTCGAATGGCATCAAATATACTGCAAGTGGCAGTGTCACCCTCACCGCTGAAGTTCGCGCGGAACAGGTCCGCATTGCCGTGACCGATACCGGGGCGGGAATTCCAGAAAGCGCCTTAAACACGATTTTTGACCGGTTCGAACAGCTCCAAACCGACACCGATATTCAAGGCACGGGCCTGGGCCTGGACATCAGCCAGCGGTTGGCGCAGTTACACGGCAGCCACATCACCATTGACAGCCAAATCGGTCAAGGCAGCACTTTTGCCTTTACGCTGCCGCTGGCGACGGCTGAACAAATCAGCAAAACCGCCAGTGATCCCGGAATGAGTGATAACGCCGAAGTTTTTAGCGGCGCTGAAGAACTCCGGCAGATTGCTTTAGTGGTCGCCGCCGATCCGTCTACCCGGCAGCTGTTCCGTTCTATTCTGGACGCCGCTCAAATCGTGATGCTGGAAGCGGTTGACGGTCAAAACGGTTTCGAACTCGCGTCCGGCGTGCTGCCCGATCTCATCATTTGGGACACCAGTATCGAAACCACCGATCATCAACAATGGTTTGACCAGTTGCGGAACAATGCGGAAACGCGGACAATTCCCCGCATCCTGATCCAAGCTGGCGCGGAGGTCACAGCTCCAGCCGACCAACCCGTTATTTACAAACCGCTGACGGCGGCACACATCACCCCGGTCATTCAAGCCGTATTAGGAAATCGCAAAGCCTAACCAGTCCAACGATGACATAGTAAATCCCTAAAGGCAGGATTTATGAGTCACATCTTATTGATTGAAGATAATCAGAACAACGCCGATTATACGATTCGTATTTTGCAGGGGGCGGGTTACGAAGTCGAACATTACTTCGGCGGCCTTGATGGCGCTCGCGCGGCCCGCCGTCAACGCCCGGATTTGATTTTATTGGATTTTAATCTGCCCGATATTGATGGCAACGTCCTGATTCTGACACTCAAGAAAAATTTGGGTGGCAAAGCGGCCCCACCCATTGTGGCTGTCACGGCCCGCAACACTGCTGTTGATCGCCAGCTTGCCAAAAGTTTTGGTTTTGATGCCTTTGTGGGCAAACCCTTTGAGCCGGAAGAACTGCTCCAGATTGTCAAAACGCTGCTGCCAAATTCCCGACTGTCCCTTTAGGGCGCATCACAGGGACCGTCGCCAGCGGGATAGGCCGACAGACGAAAGCCAAACGTGCTGCCCTGGCCATACACACTGGAAAAAATAAGCTGGCCGTGATGCCGTTCGACCACATTTTTTACCAGATGTAGACCTAACCCCGTACCATCAATTTTGGCGGTTTCTTTCGTTTTGGCGCGGTAAAACGGCTCAAACAAGCGTGCTTGTTGATTCTCAGGAATGCCGTAACCGGTATCCTTCACTTCTAACAAGATGCAGTTCTCTTTTTTGGACAGCACCACATTAATCTGCCCGCCTGGAGGCGTATATTTAATCGCATTGCTGATGAAGTTCACGATGACTTCATGAATCTGGACAACATCGCCACTAACCCGGCAATCGGTATCCAGCACCGTCTGTTCAAGCCGCTGCTGCTTATCAGCTGCCGCTTGGGCAAACTCGGCCAGCACCGTTTCAACCTGATGGCATAAATCAAACGGATGCATCGTTTGCTGTTCAGCCATTTGCTCAATGCGTTCCAGCGACAAAATCTCTTGAATAATCAACTTCATCCGATCCGCCGAACGCTCCATCGCCTTAAAAACACGGCTGTATTGGCCGAGAGAATGGGAGGGGTCTTCATGAACAATCTGTTCGATATAACCAATCATCACGCCGAGCGGATTTTTAAGGTCGTGTGCGGCAATCCGAATCATATCGCTTTTCAGATGCTCTAACCGCGTCAGACGGTCATTTAACGTTTCAAGTTCCGCCGCACGGAACTGCACCGCCTGCACCAGTTGCGCATTTTCCAACGCCGAGGCCACCCGATTTGTCAGTAGTTCAAGCAACTGAAACCGATCATCCGTAAATCGTTCCGGTTTGCGGGTTTCCAGCACCATCACCCCATAAAAGCCATCCGAGGCTTCCCCATCGCGCGCATAAAAGGGCAGCGCAATCTGCGCCAGCGCGCCGTCCAGTCCCGGCACTACGGGTTCCGGCGGTAACAGCCGCAGCGCCCGCCGCTGTTCGATACTGGTTCCGATAATTCCCGCCCGCGTCTCAACCATTGCGGTTAACGTACCAAGCGCAAAATTGCCATAACAGTGGGTAATCAAGAGCTGCTTTTCCTGCATCAGCGCCACATAACCGGCCTCCGCGCGGCACAAACGCATGGCGGCATCCAGGGCCAAATCCAGCAGATTCTTGGAGTTAAACGAATAGGTAATTTCTTTATAGAGCCATTGAACCAGGGTCAGCGATTCAACCCGTTGATTCAGCTCTTCTTTCTGCCGCCGCATCTGCTCATACAAACGCGCATTTTTGATGGCTAATGCGGCTTGATCGGCGAAGATTTGCAGCCGATCCGCCACCTCGTTGGTTAGCGTACCGGCATTCAAGCCGTCCAGATTGATAAAACCGACGACATTGCCACTGTCCCGGAGGGGAACACAGGCATAAGATCGAACTTCGACGGATAGGCCGCCTTTTTTCCACCCCGGCTCCTGAGTCGTATCCGGGATAATAATGGTTTCACCAACCGCCGCCCGAGTGAACGTACTGTACTGCCGAATATCAAAAGTCTGCTGGTCCAACCGGGCGGCATCCTCTGGCGAATAATGGAGCTGGGCCGCCACCCGGGCCGTATAACCATCCGCCTCCAGCAGCATCACGTTCGCTTTATCGTGGGCGGCCACACACCGGACACTCTCCACAATGAGCGTTAGCACCTGCTGCATATCCAGGGTGCTGTTCAGCATATTGGCAACCTGGCGCAGCGTTTCCGTAAAAATGTGATTATCGCGTTCTTTTTGTTCCGCTTGCGCCCGCGCCGTAATATCGCTCAGGATAAACAACCGGCCCCGCAGCCGGTGCTGCCAGTCAAAAACCGGCGACACCCGAACCGACACCGTCTTATCGGCAATTTGGACGTGAGTGTGATTCACAATCCCGCGCGGCAGGCCAGATTCGTCCATCCATTTGGAAAAGATGCTGTCCATCGGCTGCCCAATGGGGTCTTGCCCCGGATTGTCCAGATAACGTTTGACATTGCGGTTTAAAGCCAGGACGCGATTCTGCGTGTCTATGACAATCACCCCGTCCGGGACGTTATTCAGAATCAAATCATAGGCCAGCGGCATAATATCCAGCAGATGCAAGCGAAACAGGGCAAACGCCAGACAGACCGCCGCAATAACCAGAGCAATTGCATTCAGATATAGTCCCGGAATCGGCGCAAAGTTAACCGTTTCGGCCAGATTTCCAAGCCAGGGAAAGCTGGTTCCAATCAAGATTAAGATAGATTGGGTACGGTATAATCGCCAGGATTGCAGGGCAGTACGAACCAACACCAAGCTGCCGATCAGGAATAACAGGTATGAATACCCCAAATAGACCCAAAACCACATCCCATACACGGGGATAAATTCTGGCGGAGCAGTCGTATTAAAGCGCGGTTGCGCCCAGACCAAGCCATGCCACTCATTTGTCCACACCAGCGCAATTGTCACCAGCGGGATAAGTGCCAGCAATCCCAAACGCAGGCGCGACAGGTAGCGATCATTACGGCTAAAAGTCAGGGCAAATCCCAACCAGGTCAGGGGAATAGCGGTCAATCCCACATATTCGATTTTACCCAGTGTCAGGTACGTATTTAAATCCGCGCCCGCTGCCGCTTCAAACGCATAACATACCAAAATCCAGATTCCGGCAGCGGCCATTCCCGCAAACCAGGTAGCACCGGTAATGGCTCGCCGCTGCCAGGCCAGCAGCAGCATATAGACCGAAATCACCGCCGCCACCAAACAGATAATAATATTAACAACCTGCCAATTAATCTCACCCATCTGCCTGCATCTCAACCCTTCCCTACTCTAGTTTCTAGCATACGGCTATCAGGTTGGATTCGGCGTTAAGAAGTCATTTTAGAGGATAATAAGTACGCTTAACAACCAACTACGCACTTTCCAAAACTGGCAAACAAACGATCACCTGCGTTCCCTTCCCGACCAAGGAATGAATCTCAACCTTGCCGCTGTGAGCTTCCAGAATACGCTTCACCAGCGGCAGCCCCAGGCCGACCCCCTGCTGTTCCTGGGTTTCCCGATTGATCTGCTCAAACGCCTGGACGGCCTGCGTCTGCTGTTCCGGCGTCATGCCGATGCCCACATCTAAAACGCTGATCCACACAAACCCGCCGGTCTGCCATTCCGAAATCGAAACTTCGCCCTTTTCCGGCGAGAAATTCAGCGCATTGGCGACCAGTTCTGCCAGGGCGTGGCGCAGCGCCTGAGTATGGGCCAGCACCAGCGCCTTCGGGTTACGAATATCGGAGACCACGATGTTCAGGTTACGATTGCGGAAGGCAAACCGCCGCCCCTGGTCAATCGCGCCCAAAATCACCGGCCCAATTTCAGCGACGATTCCATTTTCCTGGATTTTTTGTTCGCTCAACACGCCGCCATCCAACTGGGTCACATACACCATCTGGTCAACCAGATGATTGAGCCGTTCCGTACCGGAACCCAGTGCCTCCATCAGGTCTTTGACTTCTAATTGGCTCAGGCTTTCAAAATGCCGCTCGATAATATCCTTCACCAATTGGATATTGGACAGCGGCGTCTTTAACTCGTGGGTCACCTTACGCGCCAGACTGCTTTTGATCTCATCCAATTCCTGCGCATAGGAATCCGCCACCACACTGCGGCGTTGCAAACGAGTCCGCGCGGCGGACAGCAGTTCCGGGCGGGTAAACGGCTTCGTCAGATAATCATCCGCGCCCAGTTCCATGCCGTGCCGGACAAAAGCCCGGTCTGACTGCGCCGTCAGAAACATAAACGGCACCAGCGCGGTTTCGGGATGCTGGCGCAGCTCGACCAAAACGTCATAACCGCTCATTTCCGGCATCGAAATATCACAGACAATTAAATCCGGGGGCTGCTGTACCGCCAATTCCACGCCCTCCGCACCATTCAATGCGCTGGCGACCTCATAGCCTTCCGCCTCAAACCACATGACCACCTGCTCCAAAATCAGATCATCGTCATCAATTGCCAGAATCCGAGTCATGGCGTTATTTCTCCCAAATGTTTGTAATCTACTTGAATTCTATGTCTGAATTTTTTTGAAGGTCAAGTTAAGAGGGACTATTAACCCCTATTTATCCCCCAAAGTCACCGGGAACACTCAACTTGACTCTTTTTATGGAAAGCCGGATACAGGATGAAGAAGCTGAAATGCTTACGGCACATAAAGACTGTTTGTACAACTTTAAAGTCTGTTGATTTGGCGGTATCTATATTGGATACTGTCCATGAATCCTTTATACTGAAGGTATGGGTGCAAAGGCTTTTTGTCTAAAGGCTTCGGCTGTTCGTTAACCCGACAAAGCCGCTTGAATCAACCGGGGTTTGGCGCAAAACTAGAGCGTCATCACGGTGTTACAACATGCGCCGTGAATGTGTCCCGCGGGGTTTGTCCGGCGCTCCGGCATGTATCTGGCACAGTTGAGGCGGTTTGCCGCCCTGACCGACACGCCAATCACAGGATTCAATCAACCCACACCATTGACTTCAATAACCAGCTCTAGAGCATGGGGGAACAGTACGAGTATGCCTAAAAAA
>DATALK010000564.1:0-1871 GCA_036261085.1 Phototrophicaceae bacterium
GGGGGATGGGACGACGGCCTACCAATTGCGCAAAGATTTGGTTTAGGCGCGTTCACCCAGGCGGCGTTCCTGCCCGTGCAGCAGCCGACCAATATTCTCTCGAAAACGGTACAACATGAGGGCGGTGACAACCAGCGAATAAAAAGTGTATTCACTGGGCTGCTGGTGTTGGCCGATCAGGATCATCATCCACAACGTTGACAGGCTGAACATTGCCAGCACCGCCAGCGAAACGTAGCGCGTAATCGCAATCAGGACGCCGCCGAGAATACAGATGCCCAGGATCATCTGGAATGGCGCGATCATCAACATGGTCCCGAACCAGATAGCTGCCCCTTTGCCACCGCGCAGCGTGCCGGTAATCATACTGGCAAACAGCGACCAGTTATGCCCAACGACGGCGGCTGTCGCGGAAACGGCGGTGGCTGCTGCCGGATTTTCGGGCAGGATGAGCGTGGAAACAACAATGGCGGCAATCCCTTTGGAGCTGTCCAACGCCCAGACAAGAATGCCCCACCAGAAGCCCAACGCCCGAATAACATTGGTGGCGCCCATGTTGCCGCTGCCCACTTCAAAAATATTGACACTTTTGGTGCGGGCAATCAGGTAAGCGGTGGGGATTGAGCCGAACAGATAACTGACGGCGACAATTAAGACTATCTTGATAGTCTGGTCCAAGGTTGGCAGCCTCCGGTGATTTTTGGTCTATTTCTTTAAACTACCATGAAAAAACCATATATAGGATAAAGAACACTTAACGCTTCTAAAAGGTTCGTTAACTTTTTGTGTAATTTTTTCGGGAGTGGTGAATGTCGAGGATATGGAAAATATTTGGACAAGGGGTTTAAACGCCGTGTCTCCGCGAATTTCCCCACTCCCTTTTTTTCGGTTTGATGTCCAGCGGTAGCATTGCTACAATACATGAATGAGATACCGATGGTTACTTTTTCTACTCTTCAGCCTAACATTAACTCCCGGTCTGGTACAGGCACAAGCTGAAGCCGGGGATTTGATCGGGCGGATTAACGCGCTGCGCGGCTCTTTAGGGCTGCCCGGTTATACGCTGAATGGCGCGCTGGCGGCGGCGGCCCAGGGCCAGGCGCAGTGGATGGCCGATACGGGTACGGTTTCCCACACGCGCCCCGACGGTTCTACGCCGCGCCTGCGCGCAGCCGCCGCTGGTTATTCCACCACCGAAGTGAGCGAGAATATCTACGCCGGAACCAATGCCGGTGTTGATGACGCCTGGACGTTCTGGATTAATTCCGCGATTCATTATGCCGGTTTAACCAACGGGCGGTATAAAGAGGTCGGCATTGGCGTGGCGCATACTGCCTGGGGCGCGGCTTATGTGCTGGTTTTTGGCAATCCCGGCGGGCCGGAATATGTGCCGCCGCAGGTGAACACCAGTGGCAGCGGTTCCGGCGGCCAGCCCTCCTACGTGGCCGGTCTGGACGCGCAGGGCAACATCATGCACGAAGTCCAACCCGGCGATACCCCCGGTGACATCGCTCTGATTTACGGTTATACCTGGGGTGACATCCCCAGAATGCTGGCGCTGAACGGTTTATCGGAAGCGGACATCCGCGAACTGAAAGTCGGCTCGATTTTTCTGGTGCCACCGCAAGCCGGAACGTATACGCCGACGGCTCCGGCAGAATCACCCACACCAACCGCTACCGTTTGGGGCGAAGTGACCACCATTAACACGGATACACCCGTGCCCAGTGCGATCTTCACGCCCGAACCAACTCTCACTGCGACCTTTGGCATTGCCACACTGGATAGTTTACCCCCCGCGCTGGCGCTGCCCACCACGCTGGAAACAGCTACTCCGGCGGCTACCGCCCAAATGATCGCGGCGCTTACCA
>DATALK010000568.1:0-10419 GCA_036261085.1 Phototrophicaceae bacterium
AACGCCCAGCAGCTCCCACAAGTGCTCTGATTACGGACGCCGGTCAGCCAGTTTTTACCATCGGGGCAAGTGGTCGGAACCGTCAACGAATTATCAGCGTTGGGCAGCCGCGCGCTGGGCTGCTATGACGGCCAATGCCCCGAACCCCAGCCCGTGTCCGAGAGTCTTAGCACACCGGTTGATCCGGCGACAGACTGGGTTTCTGGCCTGAGCGTTCCGGCTTCGTTTGACTGGCACGCTCGCCCCGATGGTAAAAACTGGCTGACCGGCGTCCGTAATCAGAGCACTTGTGGGAGCTGCTGGGCGTTTGCAGCAGTGGGCGCGGTAGAAGCGGCCATCAAAATCGGAACCGCCGATGCCGCCTTAGCGCCCGAACCTAACCTGTCCGAGCAATATCTGGTTTCGAGCTGTGTTAATTTCAGTTCGGGCAATTGTGCGGGCGGTCATTCCAACAGCGCGCTGGCTTATATTCAGACCAACGGCATCGTGGATGAAGCCTGTATGCCCTACACGGCTGCTGACGCCAACACCTGCACCCGCTGTTCCGATTGGAACACCCGCCTGACCACCATCAAAACGATTGGCACGGCCTGGTCAAACACGGTCAACAAAAATTACATCCAACAGAACCTCGTGGCGCGTGGGCCGGTGGTCGTTTATCTGGGCATGTCGAACCTCAACCAGTATTGGGACAACGGCATTTATCGCTGTAACAAAGATCACAATGACCCTGGCGGCAGCACCAGCATTGACCATGCGGTGGTGGCCGTTGGTTATAATGATGACGAACAATACTGGCTGATCCGCAACAGTTGGGGCGGCGGCTGGAACGGCACCGGCTATTTTAAAGTTGGCTACGGCGAATGTAACATTGACAGCACCTTCATGGCCTGGGCGATGCAGCCCGTAGCACCTCCCACTTTAGTCGCCCCGATTAATCATGCGATAACGACCAATCCGGCGGTCACGTTCACCTGGACGACTTCCAACTCCCCGCTGGAAACCGGTTACAATTTGCGCATCGGCATCAGCCCCAACCCTAACAGCAGCGGCCCCTGGCTGGTGGATACCACCACGACCCAGACCAGCTACGGCTATACCTTCACGGCGGGCGGGACTTATTACTGGCATCTCCGCACGGCGACAGACCCGACAGCGGCAACCGCCAGCGTGTGGAAAACCGGTTCCGTCGTTCTCAAGGGCCAGATTCCCAGCCATGACCAGTTTGTAAACGCCCGCGCCATCAGCGATTTCCCATACTACGATGTAGCGTATACCCATCTGGCGACCCTCCAAACCGGCGAAAAAATTCCCGATTGCGGGGCCAACGATGGTAAATCGGTCTGGTACAAATATGTCGCCAACGTTGGGAATGCTGTCACCGTTGATACGCAGGGTTCCAACTTCGATACCGTCTTATCCGTCTGGCGCGGAACCACGCTGACCGGATTAACACCGGCGGCTTGTAACAACGACGACGCCACTTACAACCCACAATCGGCGCTCACCTTCACGCCCACCGTTGGCGATACCTATTACATTCGCGTCAGTGGGAAAAATCAAACGGTTGAAGATCAGTTGAACCTCAATGTCAGCTTAGGTGCGCCCATTAACAATGCCTTTGCGGCCCCGCAGTTAATCACGCCCCCGTTTGCCTATACCCACCGGATCAATACCACCACTGCCGATTTTAATGCAGCGGAACTCACGCCAACCTGCGCGGCCAACGCGGGCAAAACCGTCTGGTACAAATATCCGCTGGCGACCAGCAGCAGTCTCTATTTCACAACCACCGGCTCAGACTTCACCCCGGCGCTGAGTTTGTGGAAACAGACCGGCAGCGAAACCCCGGTTCAGGTCGCCTGTAACCGAAACAACGGCGCGAACGGCATCACCTTCATTGACTACCAGGCGGAACCGGCCACCTACTATCTCCTGGTGGCCGATGTCAACAACGTGGGTGGCAATCTGGTCTTCCAGATGACCGAACCGCTAACCACCCCGCTGCCCGTTCAACCGCTGGGTGGCGTCCAGGTCGCCAGCGACAAACCCGCTTTCTCATGGAATTCCGTTCCTGGGGCGGCCCGGTATAACATTCAGGTCAGCACCTCGACGCAGTTCGCCGTCCCGATTGAAACGGCCACCGGCACTAGTTACACACCGGCGATGCCGCTCCTGCCTAACAGCTATTATTGGCGCGTGCGCGCCGTGGGAACCTTCGGGAATAACACCGTGTGGAGCGCGCCCCAGGCTTTCACGGTGATTTCACCCGCCGACGCCGCGCCCGGTCAGAATGTCTCAACCAATGCCTATAGGCAGCTCACCTGGGGGCCGGTTAACTGGGCGACGGCCTATGAAATCCAGGTGGATATTACGCCGACGTTTGCCACCTACAATCAGTATTGGGTGAACCAGGATCAGAAAGTCCCGCTCACGGCGACGGTCTACGGCCTCCAGAACGGCCTGTATTACTGGCGGGTGCGCGCGCAAAAAGCGGATCGCACCTGGGGCGCGTGGAGCGCCGTTGGAACGTTTGTGATTAACGCCGCAGGCCGGGACGGGCAAACCGGCGGATGAGGGCAGAAAGTCCCAGTCATCAGAACCTCACCCCCGGCCCCTCTCCACACAATGGAGAGGGGAGAAATTCGGTGGCGAAATTGGCAGCGGCGGAACCGGAGGGGGGACTGCCGCTGCTGCTGCAATAGTCACCAGTCTCCAGTCATCAGTTTCCAGTCAAAAGACAAAGGCATGGGCGCACCGTTCATCAATCGCTAGAAATAGTTTAAGCGAAAAGCAGAACGCATGGGTGAACAAACGTTCAAACATTTGTCCAGTCTATAGTCGTAAAGGCGGAAGAGCGCAGCTGGTGGTACGGACACGATATATCGTGTCCGTACACGGGCAGAGGGGGCGGCTAACGTCCCGACAAATCACTGGTGAAAGGGGGCGGACGGACACCCCGTTGGGTGTCCCTACTAAAACGCGATGTTGAGGTTCAGCCAGACCCCGGCGAGTAAGGTCATCAGCAGCGGCAGCAGGATGAGATACAGCACGGTGCGGCGTTTAAACACGCCCAGGAACATCAGCGTGCTTTTGATGTCCACCATCGGGCCGAAGGTCAGGAAGGTGATAATCGAGCCGGTGGTAAACGTCCCCACAAAGGCCAGCGCCAGGAAAGCGTCCACCGTTGAACAGACACTCAGCAAAAAGGCCAACGCCTGCATCACCAGCACCGAAATCACCGGGCCGCGCCCCAATGCCAGCAGCACATCCTGCGAGACCAGCGTTTGCATCCCGGCGGCCAGCAGCGAACCGATGATGAGGTAGCGCCCCATCTCAAAAAATTCATTCCCCGCCTGAATGAGCGCATCGTGCATTCCGGCGAAAAAGGGTTTGCGCGGGGTGATAATTGGGGGAGCGATGATTTCACCGGAGCCGCCCATCACTGGCAGGAACGAACGCGAGCGCAGCACCTCCTGCGGTTTCGCGCCGAGCGCAAACACCAGCCCGACGCCAATAGCGACGACCAGCGTGAGACCCACGCGCCCAATCCACACCGGGCCGAAGCCAAAAGCCACATAGGTGCTGACCAGCACCACCGGATTCATGACCGGCGCGGCCAGCAAAAAGGTCACGCCGACCCACATGGGCAGCCCTTTGTTGAACAGCCGCCGCACCACCGGCACAACGCCGCATTCACACACCGGGAAGGCAAATCCCATCAGCGCGCCAACAAGGGTTGCCAGGAAGGGATTACGCGGCACAACACGGGCGATGTCATCCGGCGTGAGAAAGGAATCAATGACGCCGGAAACCAACGTGCCGAGCAGCAAAAACGGCATGGCTTCGATAAAAATACCCAGGAAGCGGGTGCTAAAAATGCTGAGAATCGTGCCCAGATCGTTGCCCGTGCCGATGAGCGCGGCCAGCAACACGACGGCCAGCGCCAGCAGGACAATCAGCCCCAGCGAACGCCAGAGGAAGCGCCGCACGGTGTGATTCAGGGTTGTATCAGCAGATGGAGTAATCGGGTTCAGGGCTGGTTTAACCGGGTTGTGGTTCCCACTCATCCTTCAATTCCAATAAAATTTGAACCGCATTCGTGATAGCCGCCGCGCAGCATTCCTGTTTTAAATTGCGGGCCTGATATTCGCGGGTTCCGGCCTCGGTGTTTAACTCTAACCCCAAAATGTCCCGGCAGCGAATCGCGCCGTTCTTTTCCGCAAACTGGCGCACAAACTGCGCGGTTTTGGCGCGGGTGGCTTCTTTTTTCTCAATCTCATCCGCACGCTCGCGGCCATAAAGCAAACCCAGTGTCAGAACCACACCGGTCAGCGCGCCGCATAACTCACCCTGACTGCCCACGCCGCCGCCTAAACCGGTGGCAATGCGGGGCACACAATCACAATGGCAGCCGGTCACGGCACAGGTCGCCAGCAGCACCGCCTCGGCACAGTTATAACCGGCGTTATGGTGCGCGAGGGCGTGTTCAACCGTCGTCTGAATAGTGGTAGCATCAATCATTAGCTCATCTCCTACTGAATTTTCTGATTATAACATCTCATCTTACTGGTTATAACCAATATGAGCCATTGGTACTAAGCCACCTTCGCAATGCTTTTGATTTTCAGCCGCAGCAGCACGATGTCCAGCGGCGTCCAATCAGCGATGTCTTTTTCAGCCTGCGCGCCGCTTTCGTAGTGATAGGTCAGCTTTTTCATCCAGAAATCGTCGGGGTCTTCTTCAATGGTGAACTCACCTTTGATGAGATACCCGCCGCCGTCGTTCGGGTCGCCGCCGATGGCGACAGCGCCTTTGGGACTGGTTTTAAGGTGGCCGATTTTGGCCGTCTGCCGGATGCTGATAATCACAATATCATCATTGTCCAGCATGTACCAGACCGGAACGGTGTGCGGGTAGCCGTTCGCGTCCATCGTACTCATCCGGGCGACCAGCGGCTTTTGTAAAAATGCGCGCATTTCATCCGTTAACATGAATGATCTCTTTCTATATATTTGCTGAGAACCGCCTCATAATAACATAAATCCGAGCGAACTCTGGCATAATCTTCAACATCAGGAAGTGGATTGGGAGCACCCATGAATCGGGTTTATGTCGCTGAATATCTCCGCCATTTTGACCTTAACGCGGAGGATGTCGGGGAGGTTGTCTCGGAAGGGACGCAGCATTACACCTGCCGCTATCGAACCGATCAGGTGATCAAAATCCCCAAAGACTCGATTTACATGCGCACCTACCGCCCACTGCACCAGCAAGCATTAGTGCGCGATCTGGATATTCTGAACGCCCGCTTACAACCCTACCTGCTACCCACGCAGATTCACTGCTCGGAGCGCGGTTATGTCATCATTCAGGATTTTTTACAGGGCGCGGAAAACATCACGACGACCAATTTTGAGGCCGTAAAAGCGGACTTCCAGCAGATTGCCAAAATCAACCGGGAGATCGTGCGCGATTACGGCCTGAGCCTGGATTACTTCGGCAGCATCGGCTTCCGGCAAACGATCCTGGCCTCCCTGCTCCGCGACAAACGGCGGGCGCTGATGACCAATTTGCTGGCCGTCCAGGAGGAGGGCCGGTACACAATCAAAATCGTGGACGTGAATCTGTCCGAATTACGGTTTCGCTACCGGGGACAGGTGGGCCTGCTGCATTGGTTGGTAGATCGCACCGCGTTTCACCTGTCCCGCGGGTTCATCCGCGACCATTTTGGGATCTGGGTGTAAACCTTTACACCTGCAAATCCCGCAGGACTTGATGCAGTTAATACCAGTCATAAGCGCATAAACCGACCAGGATAATGACCATCAGCAGGGCGCGGGTTTTCATGGGGGTCGCCTTTCGAATCAAAAAAGAGGCACAGTCTGATTATGCCTCGTTTTGGGTTTGAGATAATGGGCGCTTGGCCTACGTTAGGGTGTTGGCTCAAAGTGCAGCGCGGCGAGTTTGGCCCAGGCGGAGTCGGGCGCGGCCTCGGCGATGGCAACATATTCGGCTAACGCTTCATCGGGGCGGTTCAGCGCTTCGAGGGCGAGGGCGCGGTAGTAATAGTCGCCAAGCGTTGCCAGTGCCCATTCGGCGGTCAGATCGGCGGAACGAATGCTGGTGGTATGTTCGACCACATAGGCATAATCTTTTTCGCCAAAAGCATCCCACACTGAAAAATAAGGTTCTGCTGGTGGTTCGGGTGTCAACGTAAAATTGGGAGTGGGTGTCGGGGGCGGGTCAGGAATATAAGTTTGCTGTTCGCTGTTCCAGCTGTATTTGTATTCTTTCTGGCTGCCCTCTTCGTAGTGTTCAATGCCTCCGTCCAGCCAGGTCGTGCCTTCCCCACCAGGGAACAGTGAGGTCAGATTGGAGTGGCAAACGTGTTCCTGAAAAATGGATTTCAGTTCGGTTCCCTGCATCTGCCAGATATTGAGTTCGGGATAACAATATTCACCACCAACGCCACAATTTCTAAGGTAAACACACTCCCAGGGCGTTTTATAAGTTGTCATCCAGATATCGCTGTACAGGTAGACTAATCCAATCCCGCTGTTTTCCGGTAACTGTCGGGGAGCTACACCGTCAGAACGACGGTAAGGGTCAATAGCAGGTTGCGATACCGTATATTGGTCACCAAAAGCAGCAAAAAAGAATGGCGGCATTAGGCTTTCGGGCCAGATAAGCCAATCATCCTGCCCGTCACCGTTTAGATCGGCAACCAGGGTATGATGCAGCGAAACGCCTAAACTTTCTAAGCTAGTTGTGGGCAAGGCTTCGACAGATACCGGATGCGTTTCCAGCCATTGGCGAATAACAGTGGGCGCATCACAAGCAACCCGCACGGGATCGTAAACCGGGTAGGCATGATACTCTTGTTCAACGGTAGTGCCATAAATTTCCTGGTCATAAAAAGGGGCATCAAGCGTAGAAAAAATGTTGAGTAAAGACATCGTAAGCGGCCAGACAGGTTTGTAAGGAATTGTTGACGGGAGCGGATTTTAGCGCATCAACAAAGTAACCGATCAACTGGGTTTCCATTTTCTCAGCGGAGAGTTCATTTAAGAGCGGTTGGGCTTGATCCGGTTGGCCGGTCAACACATAAGCCAGAATTAAGCGCGCCCGCAGATACTGGTCAAGACGTGTCAATATGTGATGCAAACGTTCGTTTTCCTGAGCCACATAATCGGCGTGCTCTGTAGCGTAGTTTTCAGGGAAATTATAGCGGTACGGTTCAAGAGTTAATGCCCGTTCGTACTGCTCAATCGCCTTCGTGTAATTACCGGCCCACATTGCTTCCTCGGCCAAACGATGGGCGCAGTTGCGCGTATCAGCAAAACTCTGATCGGTATGGAGATACTGATATTGATCGGCTTCGGGATTCCAATCCAGAGTTTGGGTGCTACGAGATTCACAATACCAGTTGTCCCGATAATCCTGATACTGCAAAATTTCGAGCGCGGGATCAAAATCAATGTTGGAGAATTCCCAACTCACGGTGCGCGGAATGGGGCCAAGACACCAACCGCTGTCTTCGTAGTAGTCGGTGACAGAATAGACATTCCCCCGGCTGTCAGCATTTCGCGCTAAATCCACTAACTGTCCATCCCGATAGTTGAGGATGTAGAGCTGTCCATGATTTGCGTAACCGGCGTCAGGGCCACCGAGAACTCCATTATTTTCGGCAACAATCCATTCAGGCAGCGAGTCCCCATTCACATCTTCAAAGCGGAGTTCCTGTTGACCACCTTCGCCCAGATGCGAACCGCCCCCACTGCCGCGCCCATACCAGCCTAAAGGATTGTTTATAAAGGTATATTCATTCCCCGTTTGCTCAACTGCCAGATATTCAACCACATCTATCGAGGGGCATTCATGCCGGTCAACCGGCGCACCTTTCATCACATCCAGCACAAATTCATTCTGGCCGTCGCCGTCCAGATCACGGTGGATCACCCCGATATAAAAATCAGCGAAATCGAGCCGGTCTACCGCATTTAAATCTGGCTGGTTTTCCGATAACCAGGCGAGAATAAGTAGGTTGACCCATTCTCGGCGCTGCCAGAACTGACCGCTGCCAATATTCATCCGGTTATAGGCTTCGAGTAAACGATCAAATCCGGCTTTGTAAAGTTCGGGAAAGTGGTTAAACAGAATGGTGGTAACTGTGGAATATAATCCCAAATTATCACCATCATTTTCTGTGGCGATTTCAATCACCTGATTAAGATATTCCTCCACTGTTGGCACACGCAGACGATATTCCGGCGTGGGTTCCTGGGCGGAGACACTTACGATTAGCAGGGCAAAAATAACAGTCAGCAGCAGGGCGCGCGTTTTCATGGGGGTTGCCTTTCGAATCAAAAACGAGGCACAGTCTGATTATGCCTCGTTTTGAGTTTGAGATAATGGGCGCTTGGCCTACGTTAGGGTGTTGGCTCGAAATGCAGCGCGGCGAGTTTGGCCCAGGCGGAGCCGGGGACGGCCTCGGCAATGGCAACGTATTCGGCTAACGCTTCGTCGGGGTGGTTCAGCGCTTCCAGAGCCAGGGCGCGGAGATAATAAAGTTCGGCTTTCTGGTCTGGATCAGCATACACAAACGGTTTCGATGTTTCGTCTAATGCCACCTCAAATTTGCGTTCAGAGAAAATTAGCGAACGGATATTACGAAGTTCATCCTCCATAATTTCTCTCGCATATTTCATGAGTTCATTCTTCTGCACAGAAGTGAGTTCGGGTATCTGGATGTGTGTCAGAATATAGAGTTCCTGCTTTGCATCCCAACTATAAGTGGCAGGTACGAAAAAACTACATTGGGGAGCATCGGGTAATTCTGCCCAAGCAGTTAGCTGCCCTGGCGAAGGAAACAGAACTTCAAGAGCAGGGTATCCACATACTGGGATACTCTGTTTTACAGTCAATTCCGTATTTTGAAGCCCCCAAAGCATGTATTCCCTCAGTTCGCTATCTGTCGTAGTCTCTCCAGCGTAATCAATGCAGGTTGCAAGACATGCTCCAGTTGAGGTAATCCAGGTACGCCCAGAATTCCCAGGCAAGGTGTGGAGTTTTGGCCTAGCTTCTGGATAATGTGCCCAAAGATTGGTTTTAGAGAATTGATACTTCCCATTTTGAACGGTAAACAGGAATCCATCATAAAATCCTTCAATCCATATCAACCATTCATCATCGCCATCATTATTCAAATCGGCGTGTAAGTTATCAGTTACCGTAATTCTTAGGTTATTCAACTGGTCAAGTAGAGGTTGGTCAACAGGGAGCACTTGCTGCTTGAGAAATTCGAGTTTTACATTTAGGAAATCACAACCGGTTCTGTTTGACCAGGGGAACCAAATATCAATTGTTCGATCCTCATATTGCTCGTCTGTACCATTGAGGTCTGGTAAACCACGATACGTGTCTCTGACGCGCCCCGCTTCTGTTTGGTCATAGCCCTCTACGAAATCATATGCTGCCTGACACAGTTCAAAAGCATCAGTACCGTCCTGAGCTGCTTCGATCATTGCCGACGCAATCGTTTCTTTTTGCACTTCCTGCGCATTCATCTTATTGAGCAAAGAAATGGCCTGATCTAAATATCCAGCCAGCGCATAAGCAAGGACGAGACGTTCCTCAGCATAGGCAGCAAATTGTGTCATATTTGGGGACTCTTGGATTGCGTCAGGTGACATCCTTGAATAGCGTTGAAGCACCAATTCATACATTGTAACGGCCCGCTGGTAGTCATACTTCCACATAGCTTCCTGCGCATCCCGCAGAGCGCAATTCAGAGATGGGGAAGGAATATTCTCTTCGCGATTAAAAAGGTAGTAGCTACGGTCCCATTCGTATATGCTTTGATACTGGCTAGAGCATCCCCAATTGTCGTAAGCTGCCCTGGAAATGACGAGATCCAATATGTCATCACGATTTGTGTCCTCAAATTTCCAATTTCCTTCAGGAACATCAACGCGTCTGATTTCGGTAGAACCATCACTGTTGGTCATTTCTTTTGCAGGGAGTATGTCTAATCCTGAGTCAACCCACCCAAGAAAATACAGATATCCATAAGCCCCAATGTATCCTGTACTTGGGATTCGACTCCAAGAAGAAAATACCAATTCCAGTTTTCCGTCGGCGTTTAAATCTTTGATAGTCTCAAGAGACGCTCCTGCAAAACTCTCTTGAGCAGGGGCAGAATTTTGTTCACGATACGGTATCGGCAAGCTTGAAAGGCGATAGCCACTTGATTTAGTGCTGTCCAACTGAGCAAGCCAATAATCTTCAAATTCGCCTTCATTGCGATTAATGTACAGAAGCCATTCGTCCTGGGCATCATTATTAAAATCGTAGGCTCTAACAGTGATCTTGTAAATATCAAACTCTAGATGATCGAGTTTTGTTAAATCAATAGGG
>DATALK010000274.1:0-2209 GCA_036261085.1 Phototrophicaceae bacterium
TCACGTTGAGGATGCCGTTGGCGTCAATGTCAAAGGTGACTTCGACCTGCGGCACACCGCGCGGCGCGGGGGGAATGCCATCCAGAATAAACTTGCCGAGCGACTTGTTATCCGCCGCCATCGGGCGTTCGCCCTGGACGACGTGAATTTCCACCTGCGTCTGGCCGTCGGCGGCGGTGGAGTAGACCTGGCTCTTTTTGGTTGGGACGGTGGTATTGCGTTGAATCATGGGCGTTGCCACACCGCCGAGGGTTTCCACGCTCAGGGTCAGCGGGGTCACGTCCAGCAGCAGAATGTCCTTGACTTCGCCGCCCAGCACCCCGGCCTGAATCGCCGCGCCGAGGGCCACCACTTCATCCGGGTTCACGCCTTTGTACGGCTCTTTGCCGAAGAAAGCGCGGACGGCTTCCTGCACGGCGGGCATCCGGGTCATACCCCCAACGAGGATAACTTCGTTCACTTCGTTGGCACTCACACCGGCATCCTTCAATGCCTGTTCGCACGGGGTGATAGAACGTTTGACCAGATGGCTCATCATACTGTCCAGCTTGGCACGGCTCAGGGACATATTCAGATGTTTGGGGCCGCTGGCGTCTGCCGTAATAAAGGGCAGGTTAATTTCAGTGGACAGCGTGGTGGACAGTTCAATCTTGGCTTTTTCGGCGGCTTCTTTCAACCGCTGGAGCGCCTGCCGGTCACTGCGGAGGTCAATGCCGGATTCGCGTTTAAATTCCGCCGCGACCCAGTCAATAATCACTTCATCGAAGTTGTCACCGCCCAGGTAGGTGTCGCCGTTGGTGCTGCGGACTTCAAACACGCCGTCGCCCACTTCCAGAATGGAAATGTCGAACGTGCCGCCGCCCAGGTCATACACGGCAATCACTTCATTTTTCTTTTCGCCCATGCCATAAGCGAGGCTGGAGGCCGTCGGTTCGTTGATGATGCGCAGCACTTCCAGGCCCGCAATGCGGCCAGCGTCTTTGGTGGCGTTACGCTGGGCATCGTTGAAGTAGGCCGGAACGGTGATGACGGCGCGGTCAACGGTTTCGCCCAGGTAGGCTTCCGCGTCGGCCTTGATCTTCTGCAAAATCATGGCCGAAATTTCCGGCGGGCTGTATTCCTTGCCGCCCATGTGGACGCGAATATCGCCATTTGGCGCGGCATTCACTTTATACGGCACACGCTTCAGGGTTTCCTGCACCAGCGGATCGCTGTACTTGCGGCCCATAAAGCGCTTGACCGAAAAGATCGTATTTTCAGGATTGATGACGGCCTGGTTACGAGCGACTTTACCCACCAGCCGTTCCCCGGTTTTGGGGTTGATGGCGACGACAGAGGGAACGAGGTTGCCACCTTCCGCCGAGGGAATCACGACGGGCTGGCCGCCTTCCATGACTGCGCAGACCGAGTTGGTTGTACCCAGGTCTATACCGATAATTCTACCCATGAACTGTTTTACTCCTGTCCTGATCGTTGATAGTAGGTTCGTTCCCGGCAAACGAGATTATTTCGAGATGATTATCTGGCGACGCGCACCAATGCCGGACGCAGAATGCGCTCACCATACACGTAACCTTTTTGCAGCGTGGCCGTAATCTGCCCGCTTTCCGCCGTGCCGCTCTCATCCGTGCTAACCGCTTCGTGGCGATTCGGATCAAACGGCTGGCCGACTGGGTCAACCGTTTCTACGCCGTATTCTTCCAGAATTTTCTGAAACTTGCGATTAATCAAGGTCATGCCGCTGAGCCAGGGTTGTTCGGCCATGTCGGGTGGGACATTCCCCAGCGCGCGTTCGAAGTCATCCACGATGGGCAGCAGCTTCTTGAGCAGTTCCAGCGATGCGTTCTGGTAGCTGTCTTTTTGCTGAGTTTCAACCCGTTTACGATAATTGTTAAAGTCAGCGCGCTCGCGCTGCCAGCCTTCCATATATTCCAACGCCTGTTTTTGAACTTTGAGCAGTTCCTCGTTCTGGGTTGATTCCCGGACGGTATCAGCCTCAGCATCGGCTTCAGGCGCGGCCTCTGGTTGGCCGTTGGCTTCGTTGGTGATCGGCGTGGTATCCTCTGGCCTCACTACTTTCCTCCCCTTGACGTGCATAACAAATGTACCCGGCGCAGCAGGTCTGAATTAGTGTACAAATATCTCATAAGAATCGCGTTAGCAAAAGACCCGTTTGACTGCTAACAATGAATTTTATCCGCTACCGGAA
>DATALK010000573.1:0-2466 GCA_036261085.1 Phototrophicaceae bacterium
AATGATTAAACTGCCCCGGCGGTATGAACTGGCGTCAGGTTCTGATGAATCCTTGCCTCCACCGCCGGGCGGCTGTAACTGCTGCGGCTGATTACTCCCCCGCTTTGGCTTCAATCGTCTGCTGGTATTCCAGCATTTCCAGCGCCCGGTCATAATCCCGGTGAATGCGCAGGCGGCTGCCCTTCTCTTCTTTCATCGCCCGATTCTCGGTCAGCAGCAGGATAAAGTTCTGAAAAGCATTCCCGCCCAACAGCACAATCAATCCCAGATTCGGATGGGTCAGATGTTTGGCGGAACCCACCAGCGGCAGAATTTCTTTATCCAGCCGGGTGGTCTGCAAAAAATTGGTCAGGATATACAACTTACCGCTACTCTGGTTCAGTTGTTCCAACATCAGTTCTTGATACTCGGCCCAATCCTGAAGCGTGAACTCACCCGCATAAATCACTTCGATGATGCCAGGTTTGAGTTGTTTAAGCTGGTGCATAATCTATTCCTTTCCGCCACAAGAAAATTTTTCCTTAATCAAGGTATAGCACAATTTAGCAGAAGCAACGATAAAGATTGCATTTACTATTTCCAACCGCAAGTCACCAATAAAGTGTCCTCCTCACGCTGACAGTGGGCACAATTCCACCAGCAAACCATCGCTCCATTGGTACTTTTCATCGAACCGTCGCGTCACGGTGGCCGTCAATTCTGGCTCGACGGTACGGTCAAGCACACGGCCCTGGCCCTGGTACATCTGCCCCAGCACCCAGAACGTGACCCCCGAATGCTGCTGAATATTCCGCACCCACTGTGTCTGTTCCCGGTGTTCCGCGCACAAATAGAAACAGTCGGCGTAAGCCACATACCAGATTTCGATCTGGCGCGGTTCCCCCGACTGACGGCCAATGGTGGTTAAGTATAAGAATTCGGGCTTATAGTCCATGCCGGTTAAGTGGGCGGGGTCTTAAATGCAAAATCCACGAACGATTTATTAGTATTCGACAGGCGGCCATGATCGAGAATCACCACATCGGCCACATCCAGCAGCTTGTCCGATACTTCCTGCACAGAACGAAATTGCAGCGGCAGAAAAATGATGCTGAAGGTTTTGTCCTTATGGACGTGCAGTTCAGCAGCCGATAACCCCGCCAGCTTCAGCACCGTCTGCGCCGTGTCCTTGCTGACCTCGGCATACTGCACCGGTTCGGCTTCCGCTTCGGTATCCGCATTGGCAAGCAGGGCGCGCAATTCGTTTGCCAGTTCCAGGTAAGCGCTGGCTTTGCCGCGAAAGAGTTCCGACTGGCTGGCCCCAATGCGGCTGAGGTTCAAGGCTTTGGCGTCAGCTTCTTTACTGCGTTTGTCCCACTGAGCGGCCAGGGCTTCCAACGCGACCAACAGGTCTTCAAGCGGTCTTTCGGCCATCAATCCCCCTTGATTTGTTCAATCGCCGCTTTGCCGATTAATTCCAGCGCTGCATCCCCAGCGGGCGGGTGCATCATCCCCGCTCGAGTATCCCGGAAAAACCGTTCGAGGGGGAGGGCGTGAGTGAGACTCATCCCGCCTGCAATCCGCAGCGCTTTTTCGGTAACAGCAGCGGCGGTCTCGGTTGCCAGAACTTTGGCGGCGATAACCCCCGGATACTGGCATCGCCGCTGCTCGGCCTCCCCGCCCCAGCCTTCGGCGGCTTTCAGCAAAAAACACCGGGCCGCTTGCAACTGGACATCCAGTTCACCAATTTGCCTTTGGATACCGGGCAGCGTCGCAATCGGCTGGCCCAAAGCGGTGGGCACACGCTCCAACGCATACTTAATAATGGCATTCCGCGCTGCTATCGCTGTCCCCAGATACACCGCCGCAATCATCATTGGGAACCACGCTTCCGGCGGGCGCTTGGGGTCATTACCACATTCCAGCAGATTTTCCGCCGGAACCACTACATCCTTAAAATAGACATCGTGGCTGCCGCTGGCCCGGAGGCTTAAAGCGTCTTTCCAGGTTTCCACCCACGCGACACCGGGCGCATGATTGGCAACCCAGATCACTGCCGGGTCGGATTCGACACTCAGCCGCACCAGCAGATAATCCAGCTGTGCGCCGCCGGTAATCCACGTTTTCTGACCATTAATCACCCAACCGTCCGCGTGCGGCGCCGCCGTCGTCGCAAACTGGCCCCCGCGTGAAGGGCTGCCCAAAACGGGTTCGCTGGCGACGGAATTGATCAGTTTGCCCGCGACGGCCAACCGGCACAGATATTCAAATTTGTCTTCCGGCCAGGGACGATTTTCCCGCGCATTACCAAAGATATGCAGCGACATCGCCGCCACCAGCGCCGATGACGCGCTGCCTTGCGCCAGTTCAAGCTGCGCGGCCACATACTCGGCCAGCGCCAGCCCACGCCCGCCGTAAATCTTCGGCACGCTGAACGCCAGATAGCCCGACTCGTTAAGCGCCTGCATATCTTCGGGCGGCAGTTGA
>DATALK010000574.1:0-2253 GCA_036261085.1 Phototrophicaceae bacterium
GAATTTCTTTAAGGCGCTGAGTAACGAAACCCGCCTGAAAATCGTCGGTCTACTGGCCGAACGGGAACGCACCGTTGGCGAACTGGCGGGCGCGCTGGGCGTCAAAGAACCCACCGTCTCGCAGCACCTTGATCTGCTCAAACAGGTCGGGCTGGTGAAAATGCGCCCGGAAGGGAATTTTCGCTACTATTCATTTGATGGTCAGGCGCTCATCACCATGAGTAAAGAAGTGTTCAGCCGTGAGGGTCTGGCCTCGATTGTGGGCGAAGCGGTGGAAGCGGGGGATGAGTTCGAACGCAAAGTATTCAAAACCTTCTGCGACGGCGAACGTATCATCCAATTCCCGGCCAATGACAAACGGTTTGTGGTGCTGCTGCGGTGGCTGGTGGATAAATTTGAGTACGGCATCCGCTACACCGAAAAAGAGGTCAACGAAATCCTGCTCCGCCACCACGAAGACTACGCCCTGCTGCGCCGCGAGATGATTGAACGGGGTTACATGCAGCGCGAAAAAGGCATTTACTGGCGCATCCCGCCCCAAAATGCCGCTGGCTAAGGGCGCGATGATAATAGCATCCGATTAAAACCGGGACGGGTGTGTTACCCGCCCCGGCCTACCCGCTACCGCACTAAAAACGTTTCAAACTGCCACAAATCAGCCTCATCCGGCGCCGGCTGTCCCCAGTTCGCAAACGGATCAAACCGGTTTTTCAGCGGGTTCCAATCGGTCTCGATAGAAACACTTGGCCCCAGATATGGATTCGCCACCGCCAGCACTTCGCGGTGGGGCAGTTGATCGGGAACTTTCAGGCCCGCGCGGGGGTTGCGAATCATCCAGTCCAGCGCACCCAATACCGAAGCCGCCACTTGCAGCGTGGTGGCATTTTGCCCTGGCACGAGCCGCCGCGCCTCGTGGATGTCCAACTGTGACCCCACCCACCAGCCGTTTAAATCATGGCCGAGCAACAGCACCCCTAACTCATCCTGGCCGTCAATAATTTCATCGCCCAGAATGCGCTGGTCATACTGCAATTCGTAGCCGTTCATCTTCAACTCGTGCAGTGACGCGATGGCCGCATCACACGGCAGATAGGCGTAATGCACGGTAGGCCGGTAGACCGGCACATCTCCATCCCAAACCGTCAGATAATCGCTTAAGGTGAACGCCTCCCCATGCCGCACCACCATCCCCATGATTTCGCCGCTGGGAACCCAGGAGCGCACCAGGGTATTCATCCCCATCTGGCTCAGACAGATTTGATTACCAGGGCCGTAATTGTGTTTTTGTGCCAGCGGCGGCAGGCGGCGTTCGTGGGTTCCCCAGCCCATTTCTGCCGGGGCAATGCCTTCTTCGTGAAACCCGGCGATTGACCAGGTATTGACAAATTCGCCTACCCGCTTTGGCTGGTCAGTAATTTGGGTATCTCGTTCGGAAATGTGAATCACTTTCGTGCCGGTCAGCATGGCTAACCGCGCATAATTGGCTGTGTTCAGTGCGTGTTCCAGCGCGGCGCGGCGGCGGCTGGCAAGATATTCGTCGTCAATAATCGCGCGAGCAATATCTTCCAGCGCCACTTTTGTCCAATGGCTGACCAATCCCGGATTCGCGCCGTGTTCCACCACTGCCGTCGGCCCCGGCTCCGACCAGCGTTTTGCCATTTTCCGCAGCGCCATGTGCCGCACGTACAGGGTGCGTTCGGCGGGCGGCTTGTTTTCGATGTCGGCGTAGGGATCCCACATTTCCACCGAGGTGTTGATATACAGCACCTGATGATCGTGACACCACTGCACCATTTCGCCCGTATCAATATTCCACGCCAAATCAACCACGAGATCGCCTTCGCCCACATAACGATTCAGCGTTTCCGCCAGATCATCCGGTGTCACCCGGTGCTGCACATACTGCACCCCGGCGGCCAGCACATCAGGAATGAGCGGACGCAGGTCTTCAAAATCCATCACCGTGACTTTGGCAAAGTCCATGTCAAAATGCCGCAGCAGCAACGGCAGAAAACACCGCGAAACCGACCCGACTCCCAACACCAGAACGCGACCACCAAACACAATCTTTGCCGTCACCAGTTTCCACCTCCTACGCTTAATGACATTCGAAATACACTATCCAGTCTAACACGAGCCAGGCAGAAGGTGCAGATGGTTAATAATTTCATACAGTGTATTACATCTCAAATTAAAAGATTAAGGTTACAAATGACAAACTGGCGGAAACGCTGAATCGTTATGTGGGCGAAG
>DATALK010000575.1:0-2117 GCA_036261085.1 Phototrophicaceae bacterium
CCCTATCGTAGCCTGACCGTCGGGTAACGTTCACACCAGAACGTTACAATGAAGTTGACACCTTGCGCTATGTATCGGGATGGTGATTATGAAGCGTTTTCGGCAGGGTTATATTACAATTTATAGTACCCTAGACCTATTCGGTTGATCGTTAATGCACTATACGATGGAACTGGGGCGAGAATAATATTTGAAAGTTTGTAAACATCCGGCCTGCACCGGAAGGATTGTGCTTGATGACCGATCAACCCAAACGGGAAACAACCCGTATTTTGCAGACTCGTCTCCCTGATGAGCCGCCGATACCGCGCCGCGCCACCGGCCCACTGGACGAAGCCGTGCCCTGGGTGATTGAGTTTCGGGTAGTCGGGACGGCCTCCACGATTCAGGTTCAGGTGAACGAGACCATGACCATTGGCCGCAGCGATCCGCAGCGGGGAATTTATCCGGCGGTGGACTTGGGGCCGCACGGCGCGCAGACCAAAGGCGTCTCCCGCCAGCACGCCGTAGTTACAGCGACAGATAACCGCATCTCCATTAAAGACCTGGACAGCGTCAACGGCACGCGCCTGAATGGCCGCCAGTTGATGAGCGGCCAGGAGTACCGGCTGCGGCATGGGGATGAACTGGAAATTGGCGAACTGAAATTACAGGTGCGGTTCGCGGTAGTACCAACGATGACCGAAACGGGCGAATGGGCGGGCGTCTCGGCGCGGGGCAACCAGCCGCGTGGCGACAGCCATGCCACCATTCCGGTCATTGGCAAAGGGCAGAACATTCTCATTGTCGAAGATGACGACGACGTGGGCAAAGTTTTCAGTCTGGCGCTCGAACACGCGGGTTTCCACGTTTCCGTCACCAATTCGGTGGTGACAGCTATGGGTTCCGTAACGCATCAGGTGCCGGATGCCATTGTGCTGGATTTGATTCTACCAGACATGAGCGGTCTGGATTTGCTGCGGTATATACGGAAAGAATACAGCGACAAACATATTCCAATGATTGTGGTCTCCGGCGCTACCGGGGGATTCCAGGCGAATCAGGCCAAAGACATTGGCGCGGATTTGTTCCTGGGCAAGCCGATCAGTGTGGAAGACCTGGTGCGGAATGTGGCCGCGTTTTTTAACGACACGGCCCGTGTGAATACGATAGAAGTGAAATAAAACCCATCCAGCGGATGATTTCAGGCGGCTACCGGGCCGCCTTTTTTATGCCCCTGCCTGTCAAACGTTCCCGTTCTTAACGCCGAATTCCTCCATTTAACGTTATGATAAAGCCTGTTCACCAGATTTTTGTGCCGGGGGTTTTGTTATTTTAAAATACTTGAAGGAACCCGCCGCATACAATCTTGACTCTTGACGGAGATAATGTTAATATTTCAACCCGCATGAGGCGGTGTGCAACCCCCATTCCTGGAGGCAATGTCGCACCGAATTGAACGCATGGTGGCGAAAGCGTTTCGTATTACGGGATTGCTCGCCTTCGACCGAAGACAGACACGGGCGTTCTTATTGTGGTACGCCCGTTTGCGTGTCCAAAAAAAGTTTAGCTAGTCGGAGAGAAATATGCCAACAATCAACCAGTTGGTGCGTAAGGGCCGCCAGGCGAAGAAAACCAAATCTAAAGCCCCGGCACTCCAGTATACGATGAATGCGTATACGCAAAAACGCACCCGCCGCCGGAAGGGCGCTCCGCAAAAACGCGGCGTCTGCACGGTGGTAAAAACCATGACCCCCAAGAAACCGAACTCGGCGCTGCGCAAGGTTGCGCGTGTACGCCTCAGCAATCAGATTGAAGTCACGGCGTATATTCCGGGTGAGGGTCACAGTTTGCAGGAACACAGCGTGGTGCTGGTGCGTGGTGGCCGTGTGAAAGACCTGCCCGGCGTTCGGTATCACATTGTGCGCGGCACGCTGGATACGGATGGCGTGAAGAATCGGGAGCAGGCCCGCAGCAAATACGGCACCAAACGTCCAAAGGCTGGTCAACCCGCCGCTGCCGCTAAGGGCGCGAAGAAAAAATAAGTGAGGTTTAGGGCTTATGCCTAGAAGAAATCGTCCCGCCCGGCGGCCCACGCCGCCGGATCAGAAATATAACAATACGCAACTCACGATGGT
>DATALK010000577.1:0-5258 GCA_036261085.1 Phototrophicaceae bacterium
TTATCATTGGGGATTTCACCGACGATTTTGCCATCCAGATTGATAGAACGTTTGCTGGAAAAAGGCTTCCATGCCAACTCTAACCGTTTTGGCCCACCAACCTCAAAAGCAAATTTCCGCGATGGCATATCTCCCCCCAGATCATGAAGCTGTCATTCATGTGATATAAGTATACACCGGCTTATGAATTGGAATAGATAGAGAGTTATTGGGTATTAACCCCAGGCAGTATGCAAATCAGTCGAATTAACTTCGTAGAACGGCAATCACTTCATACAGCGAACGGTATTCCTGCGTTTCGCCGTTGGCCGTGATACGCCAAAGGTTCGGCAGAACTTCGATTCGAATGGCGGCGGTGGGGTTGTTGGGAACGGCGCAGAAGCCTTCGCGTTCCAGGGCGCGGGTTGTCCAGACGGCGGGCAGGCCATCACCGATGATACTGACGACGCCAGCCGGTGGTGTATTCATGCGGAACGCGCCGGTATAAGCGTCAAACGTGACCCCTTCGGCGCGGAAAGCGGCCTCAAACGCGCCGCTGAGAATCAGGTCTTCGGGCGCTCCGGCCTGCAAGTTTCCACCTTTGGGCAGCAGCCAGATTTGATCGGCGCTGCGGAGGGCTAAATCGAGATCATGGGTGGAGAGCAGCACCGCGCGGTGGGTGTCGCGCGCCAAGTGGCGGAGCAGCTGCATCATCTCGGCGCGGCGGGGCAGGTCAAGGAAGGCGGTAGGTTCGTCCAGCAGCATCACGTCCGGTTCCTGGGCCAGCGCGCGGGCGATCATGATTTTCTGGCGTTCGCCGTCGCTGAGTTCGTCCACACTGCGGGCGGCGAGGTCAGTAGCGCCAACGGCCTTAATTGCCCACTGGATAACGGCTTCGTCGTCCGGGGATAAATTGCCCGTCCAATCGGTATAAGGGTAACGGCCCAACGCGACCAGGGCATAAGCCGGTAAAATGCCCACATCCACGCGCTCGGTTAGCACGATGCTCAAGTGCTGCGCCAGTTCGCGCGGGGTGAGCGTGGGCAGATCAGCGCCCATGAGCGTGATGGAGCCAGACAGCGGCGGTTGCATTCCCGCGAGGGTGCGCATGAGGGTAGATTTGCCCGCGCCGTTGGGGCCAATCAGACACACTAGTTCACCGGGTTGGAGCGCAACAGTGATGTCGGCGGCAACCACACGCGGTGGGCGGCGACCCTGCCGGTAGCCGATGGTCAGGTGGTGGGTGCTGAGAGAAGTTTCCAGTTGCCGGTTGCCAGTTGCCAGGTCTGATGCCGGGGAATGAGCGATTAGTGATGAGTGGTTCATGGGTTAACCGTTCAAGGACGCGCGCAGCGAACGGCGGCGCAGAATAATCCAAATGACGACGGGCGCGCCGAGCAGGGCGGTGATGGCGTTCAGCGGCAGGATAATCTGGCTACCGGGAACCTGGGCGACCCAGTCCGCCAGCAGGGCCACCATGCCGCCGAGCAGGATGGACGCGGGAATGAGCGTCCGGTGATCGGAGGTGCCAAAAATGCCCCGGCACAGATGCGGAACGGCGATGCCCAGGAAACCAATCGGGCCACAAAACGCGGTCACGGCTCCGGCCAGGAGCGCGGTGCTGAGAATGAGCCACCGGCGGAGCTGACGCACATTGACGCCGAGGCTGCGAGCATAGGTTTCGCCCAGGAGCAGCGCATTGAGTGGTTTGACTAACATGAGGGCGATAACCAGACCGCCGATGATGGCTGGCGCAAATACCCGCATCTGGTTCCAGGTGACGCCGCCAAAGCTGCCAAATGTCCACGAGAGATAGATTTGCACATGGTCGGCGATGCTGAAATACATCAACAGGCTGACCAGCGCGCCGGTCACATAACCGAACATCAGCCCCAGAATCAGGAGTGTGACGACACTTTGCACCCGCCGCGCGACCAGCAGCACCAGCGCCAGCACCACCGCCGCGCCGAAAGCGGCAGCGGCAGCGAGACCAAAATCACCGAGCAGACCCAACCCGGCCAGCAGCACCGAACCCGTCGTGCCAGCGGCCAGAATCACCAGCGCCACGCCGAGACTCGCGCCGGAACTGATGCCCAAAACGTAGGGGTCGGCCAGCGGGTTGCGGAACAGGGTTTGCATCTGCACGCCGCTGACCGATAAAGCCGCGCCCGCCAGCAGGGCGGTAAGCGCTTTGGGCAGGCGGAAATTCAGGATGATACTTGACCAGGCGGCGCGGGTCGCTTCGCCGCCGGTCAGAATGGTGATAATTTCGTGGAGTGGGATGTTGACCGAACCCACCGCCAGACTGAGCGCGAAAGCCGCCAGCAGGCCCAGCACTAAGGCGACTAATACCATCCGGCGCACGCCGAGGTGGGGATAGGTGAGCGCGGCGGGTTGAGATAATTCTCGAACTGCCGGGATTGAGGTGGTGGGAGTCGTGGTGGTCATTTCATTAACCTCACCCCCTGGCCCCCTCTCCATGAAATGGAGAGGGGGAAAAGAGGGATACACAGGTTTAGTCAATTCACAAAACGCTGCTGCGTTTCTTATTCACTCAGCGATTTGTAGAAATAGAATTCGTGGTCAGGCAGCACGTCCGGGTGGAAGATTTTAATCAAATCAGCCAGGATGATGTCCGGGTTAGCGACACCGGTTTCAAAATACTCGCTGCCGCCGTTGGCATTTTGGCGAGCGTTGTTGGTGTAGACGGCTTCATTTTCTACCGCCGCAAAATCGGCAAAACGTTCGTCGGCGGCCAGCAGATCAGCCATTGTTGTCTGGTAGGTGTTGACCCAGAAATCGGCAGCGGCGGCGCGATTCAGGACGGTTTCAAAGTCTAGGAACAGGCTGCCGGTGGCTTCATCGTCGGCCCACAGATAAGCCGCGCCCGCATCGGCCAACAACTGCGCCAGATAGCTGCGCCCGCCGGGGAGATACCAGGTGTCACCAAAGGGCGTGGTTGCCAGGACGGTAGGCTTGTCAGCCACGTCAGCGACCAGCGCTTTCAAGTCTTCGTAGCGGGTTTTGACATCGGTGTAGATGGTTTCGGCCTGGGCTTCAGTGTTAAAAAACAGGGAAATAAATTTCCCCCATTCGGCCTGCCCAAGCGGTGAGGTTTCCAGGAAATCGGCATTGAGAACCACCGGCAGACCGGCCTGTTCGAGGATGGCAAAATTAGCATCCTCGGCGCTGAAACGCTGTTCCATCACCAAATCGGGTTCGAGATCAACAATTTGTTCCACGTCGGGTTCCGTGCCGCTGCCGCCGCCGCCCACTTCCGGCAGTTCGCCAGCCTCGAATTTTGCCAGAACTTCCGGCGTGCTGGTGAACATGGTCGAGTCCACCGCGATCAGCTGATCTAACAAGTTCTGGCTGACCAGATGCGGCAGGAAGGTAGTGGACATGCCGATCATACGCTGTACCGGCACTTCAATTACGGGCACATCAGCAAAACCTTCCGGCGCGGGTGTGCCGCACTGGACGAGGACGTACTGTATCGGTTCTTCCGCGCCCTGCCAGGGCGTGGCAACGGTGACAACTTTGTAGTTGTTAAAGTATTCAACCGTGAAGCCAACGGCGTCGGTGACGGCGGCTTTTTCGGGGAAATAATCTACTGCGGCATCGTAGGTATCCACACAGGCGGTGAGATTGGCTTCCTGGGCGGCCAGGAGCGACGGCGCGGCCAGCACAGCCAATAGAAACAGGAGAACAGACCAACGGAACTTCATAAAACCTCCTCGGAGCGAAAATAAGTTGGTGTACCCACTTCGCGTCGAGAAGTCCAATCCACTTGGAAAGCCGCTGCCCTGGTAGTTTTGTCCCGGCCACTTAGACCAGATGGAACAAAAAACCCGCCGGGAAGCGGGGTGCATGTCAGGTAAAACTTCATGCCCGAACCCCTTTGTCCACGAAGGTGGTACTCGAGTTGATGGTGAAGGTGGGTAATCGGGCTTCTCCCAAAGGGAGTTACCGTTGCGGGACAGCGCCGGATTTACACCGGACTTCCCCCACAGCGCGGACAACCCGCGCGGCTTCACTGACTCTATTGAACAGTGGATTAAACATAACATGGGGGTGGGGGAATGTCAATTGGCGGTGAGCGCTAAATCTTTTAATGTTATACTGCATACAACAACCCATTAAAGCGATTAGGGGATGCTGATGAATAAATTTGATAAAAATCACCTTGTGAATGCCACCCAGACGCGCCGCCAATTCCTTAAAACGGTGAATGGACTGGCGGCGGGATTGGCCGCTGCGCCGTTCGCAAAACTGGCGGCAGCCCAAGCGGGGGTGACGTACCAGGCGGCAGTGGCGCAGGCTGAAAGTTATGACGCCAAACTGATTTTACGGAAAATGACCGAGATGGTGGATGGCCTGGGCGGATTGGCAGATGTGGTGCGTCCGGGGGATAAAGTTGCCATCAAGATCAATTTGACCGGCGGCGCGCAGCTTAAAACTTCCGCCCCAAATATTGAAAGTTTTATGACCCATCCTGAAATTGTATCGGTTCTGGGGCAACTGGTACGGGACGCGGGGGCCAAAGAACTGTATATCGTGGAAAGTGTGTTTGATGCCGAGTCGTATTCGCTGTTTGGTTACGAGAAGGTTGCCAAAAAGCTGAAGGCCACGCTGATTGATTTGAATAACCCCGCGCCGTATGCTGATTTTGAAACGGTAGCGGTGGGCGCGGACTCGTATATTTATTCGGAATTGATTTTGCACCGCCTGCTGCGGGAAGTGGATACCTTTATCTCGGTAGCGAAGTTGAAATGCCACACCAGCTGCGGGGTCACGCTGGCGATGAAAAACCTGGTGGGGCTGGTTCCCGTCGCCCATTACCGCTTGAGTGAAGACCATAACTGGCGGTCGGCGCTGCATGGCGCGGATTATAGTCCGGGCCGGATTCCGCGCGTGGTGGTAGATTTAAATCGCGCGCGTCCCATTAATTTCTCGGTGATTGATGGCATCAAATCGGCGGAAGGCGGCGAGATTCCGCGCGGCAGTTTTGCACCGAACGAGCCGGGTTTATTGGTGGCGGGGAAAAACGCGCTGGCGACGGATGCGGTGGCAACGGCGCTGATGGGTTTTAACCCGGAGGCCAATTTTCCCGACAGCCCGTTTTTGAACGGCGATAACTATCTCAACCTGGCCTATGATCGCGGCCTGGGGACGAACCGCCTGAGCGAAATTGAGGTGGTGGGTGTGCCGATAGCAGAGGCGGTTTATCCGTTTGCGCCCGCGACTTCGCAGTGAACGGGTAGTTTACCCCCTCCACT
>DATALK010000578.1:0-2961 GCA_036261085.1 Phototrophicaceae bacterium
ACGGTATGAAACCAAGTTAAATACCAAACTGTGTAATATTGGAAATGTGGATAATGCTTCTATTTTAATGACACCCTCTGGGTTGGTGTATTCGGTATTTGACAATTTTATTGAAGTGATGGGAAATTCAGGCGTAGAGGCGATTGAGGATCTGTGTAGCGGCCCATAAGCGTCAGTACGGACACGATCTATCATGTCCGTACCAGACGGCTAAATAGCATTAATCTATAGAAATTTCATGCAAACGCGCGGCTCACCTGCTCGATGTCGCGTCCGTGTAAGGTGTTGTGGTACAGCGTAAAAAAGAGCAGTTCGCGGATGGTCAGGATGCCCAAAGCCGGGTGCGGCAGTTGGCAGGTATCCAAATCAGTTTCATTCCAGTTTTCTATCGCCCCCAGCAGTTTGGTATGGAGGTCGTACCACGTTTCCAATAAGTAGGGCTGTTCATTCTCAAGGCCGTCCGGCAGCAGTAGCGCAGACGGCACAACAGCATCGTAATCTTCCGCTCTGACGCCTTCATCCAGACGTTTCCGGTAGGCGGCGACCACTTCCGCGTAGGTCAAAGCGGGACGATCCGGTTGGCCGAAACGCCGCCGGAGTTGCTCGGCTGACCGGCTGACAACGCGCGCGATGGGTTGGATGCTTAAAATCAGGTGTTTCAAATAACCGGCGGCTGACCAGGCTGTATCAGTGCCCGTGACAAACTGCGCTGGCGATAAACCTTGAACCGTATCACTGATGGTCTGCTGGACTCGTTGGAGCCGTTCAATGAGATCGCCTTTGGTTTGGGGGTCGTTCATGAATCTTGCCCTTTCGATTTTTGCTGGTATGTGTTTTAACCCTGAGGATCCAATCTGGTCACGCGCTGCCATTTTGTTCCTCATGGGTTACCAATCAAAAAGACCTCACCAACTATGTGATGAGGTCTGCGGCGCGCGTTAATAGTACGGGTTGTAGGGGAGCGCACAGCGGCGCTCCCCAAGCGGGCAGCCACCCCGGACTGCCCCTATGATGGTTCTACGATTATTTTTAACTCTCGCCAGTTGGGCTGAAACTGGCCTGCTGCTCACCCTGCGCGGTTGCCAGCACCGCGCTTAACTGGGCCTGCCGCGCCAGATTCAGACATTCGGCCAGCACCCGCGCCGCTTCCTGCGGGCTGTGGAAACCGGTGCTGTTTTCCGATGAGATAAAGTCCCAGCGCATCTGTGCCGAACGATGCAAATCGCGCGCGTCGGTTAATTGCTCATCGGTGGCACCCGCGTTTTTGGCGGCGACAATCGCATCAATGGCGTCCAACAAGGCTTCTTCACTCTGCCGCAGTAATCCGGCGGTAGTGTTTTGAATATCCACCACGCGGTTATAGAGTTCTTCTTCCTCGACCTTATGGCAGGTCTGGCAGGCGGCGCTGACATTGGTCAGCGGACTGCGCAGCCAATGATCGCTCACCTTGACGCTGCCGGAACGGGTATAGGGCATGTGGCAGTCGGCACACGCCACCCCCGAACGCGCGTGAATGCCCGTACTCCACAGTTCAAACTCCGAATGCTGCATCTTCAGCATCGGCGCGCCGGTTTCGGCGTGGGTCCAATCGGCAAAGCCATACTCGTTATAGTAGTCTTCGATATTGTTGATCGTTAGCCCTTTTTCCCAGGGGAACGTCAGCACTTTATCGTCACCGAGAAAATAATATTCGACATGGCACTGCCCGCACACATAAGAGCGCATTTCCTGGCGCGTAGCCTGGGTGACATCAATGCCGCGCTTTTCCATGGCGTTGATAAACGCGGGGCGGGTAATTCGCAGTTCCATTGTTTGTGGGTCATGACAGTCGGCGCAGGACGTGCCAGTGTGCAGGTCGGCTTTGAGTTCGTTGTAGGGCGTGTGATTGAAGGCTTCCCAACCCATATCCGCGATGAGCTGGGGGGCATCCGCCGAGTGGCAGTTGGCACACGCGCCGGGTTGTTCCTTGACGACAATCCGCTGCGTATTGAGTTGATCGGTCAGCGCGTAAAAGTGGCCGCGCTCCTCGTTATGATCTTTGCTGAAAGCATATCCGGCCCACAGCCGCACCATCGCTGGATACCGTTCCAGCTTGCTGTAGGGTTCCGATCCGCCATAGGGGGTCGCCCCATAATTTTCCTCGGTGCGTTTGAACATATCATACTGCACCGGGAAATTCTGGCCCCAAACCGCCGGGTCAAGCTCATCTACCGGGATTTCCACCACTTTTAACGGCGACTGCCGCGCTTCGGCCTGCCGTTCGCTGATGTTCACCAGCAGGGCCGCCGCCCCGGCGGTCAGAATTACCGCGCCGACAAAAATCAGCGCGTACACTAAAAACTGTCGTGATCGTTTCATAATTCTTTTTTCCTCGTTTCTGGTCCTGACCTCACCCCCATTCGCTACGCTCATTTCCCCCTCTCCATATTTATGGAGAGGGGGTTAGGGGGTGAGGTCAAAGACTATAGACTTCTACTGTGTACTCCGGTTTTGATGCCCAACATTCCCATGACATTCCACACACAAGCGTGACTGGTCGGCATGATAGCCGTAGACTTCGCCAATGAGTGTTTGATGACAGCCGATACAGTTGCCCTGCACAATCTGGGCGTTGTAATCGCGGATATGAATGGTCGCGGGAAAGTTCTGCGTAGTGAACGCCAGCCCATGATTCCAGCCGTTGATGGCTTTGGTCATCCACTTGCCGACAAAATTATGCGGCATGTGGCAGTCGTTACAGACGGCCACCGCTTTGTGGCTGGAATGGCCCCAGGCGTTAAATTGTTCGCGCATAACGTGGCAGTTGGTACAGGCGGCGGGATCGTCCGACAGGTACGAAAACCCTTTGGCGTAGGTGAAGGTAAAAACCCCCAGGCCAAATAACACCCCGGCGATCAGCGCCAGAACGCCGCCCAACACCAGCGGGCTTGACCGGGAACGGACCAATCGCAGCATGGCAAC
>DATALK010000277.1:0-5717 GCA_036261085.1 Phototrophicaceae bacterium
ACGATCAATTATTTAAATATTCCGGCGGTAGAAATTGGTCTCAAACATATCGCGGGCATCGGCATCGAGACTATTCACAACCGCGTGATGGCGCTGGCCGGGTGGCTGCTGGAGCAGTTGATGAGTCTGCGGCACAGCAACGGAATGCCGGTGATTCGGCTCTATGGGCCGGTGGAAACCGAGGGGCGCGGTGCGACGGTGACGGTGAACTTTTTTGATCCGAACGGCCAGGATTTTGATTTCCGGCTGGTGGAAGCGGAAGCCAACACGCACAACATTTCGCTGCGCACCGGCTGTTTCTGCAACCCCGGCGCGGGCGAAGTGGTCAACAATCTGACGGCGGTGGACATGCGCGAGTGTTTTATCAACGAGGAGCGCATGACATTTGAGCAGTTTTTGATGGTGATGGATGGCAAGGCCACCGGCGCGGTGCGGATTTCGTTGGGCGTGGTGTCGAACTTTGCCGACGTGTACCGCTTCATGGCCTTCGCGGAAACCTTTATTGACCGGGCGGCCACCGCGCCGGATGCGGCCTTGCTGCAAGCCAAACGGCATTAGAGCGGTTCTCACTCCTCAATCCCCTCGCTCAATCGTCGTTGTCTGGCTAGGCGAGGGGAAAGCCGCTGCCCCCATTTTGCCAGAAGATTGACAGTAGACCACATGTTCTCATATGCTTGGTAGTGAGGAATGGGTTTACCAGCCATAAGGAGGGTAAAATGGCGTCCAACCCATCGGTTTTGACCAAACTCGCTTCCGCGCTTAACCGGCAGGATGATGTTCCCAATCAGGAATTGGCCCAGGAACTGGCGGATACCGGAAATGCTGCCGCTGTGCAGGAATTGGTCACTAATCTCGACAATCCCCGGAAAGACATTCAAAGTGACTGCATCAAAACGCTGTACGAACTTGGCTACCGAAAGCCGGAGCTGATCGCGTCGTATATGCCGGAGTTCGTCAGGCTGTTACGGAGTCGGAATAATCGGTTGGTCTGGGGCGGCATGATCGCGCTCGGTACGATTGCGCCACTGAAAGCGGCGGACATCTGGCCGCATCTGGACATCATTATCAGCGTCACCGAAAGTGGTTCGGTTATCACGCAGGATTGGGGGATGCGCGTGCTGGCGGCGGTAGCGGCGGCTGATAAGGCTTACGAACAGCGGGCGTTCCCGCTCCTGAAAAAATATCTGGAAACCTGCCGTCCCAAAGAGGTGGCAGCCTATGCCGAAAGTATCCTGGTGGCGGTGAATGCGGATAACAGCGGCGAAATTCGCGCGATTCTGGAAAAACGCCTGCCAGCGCTGCGCGACGCTCAGGTCAAACGGGTGGAGAAGGTGCTGCGTCAGCTTGAAAAATTGGGTGGCGTGTAATGGTTGGTTGACAGCCTGGAGCCTGCCCGGTAAATTCGAACGCTTCTTTCAGAATTTGAGGGAAGGAGCTTGGTGATGATTATGCGGCCCCAGCCAGGGGAATATGCCCCCTATGCGATTGGCTATATCGAGCTGGTTCCCGCTGGCAGCGATCTTTGGACGCTGCTGGCGCAGCAGCCGGACGAGCTGAAGGCGCTGTTGCAGGCGGTTTCCGATGCGGAAGCTAACACGCGCCCCGCGCCGGAGGAGTGGAGTATCAAAGAGGTGATCGGGCACATTAACGATACCGAGCGCATTTTTGCCTATCGCGCCTTACGGATTGCCAGGGTGGATACGACCCCGTTGGCGGGCTTCGAGCAGGATGATTACGTGCGCGGGACGGATTTTAATAAACGCCCCCTCGCCGATCTGGTTGAGGAATTTGCCTGCCAGCGCCGCGCCAATGTGCTGTGTTTTCAGGCGCTCACCGAAGCGGAAATCAGCCGCCAGGGAACGGCCAGCGATCACGCGGTGAGTACGCGTGCGCTGCTGTTTATGCTGGCCGGACATGTGATTCATCACCTTGAGAGTTTAAAGACCGCTTACGGCATTGGGGGCTAACTTGTCCGCACAGATCGCTGACTGCACCACTTTGGAAGCCTATGCGGCGCGTGCGTGGCCGTCATTAGAGACCGAGGTTTACGATCACTGGCAGCTTCGGTTTGCCAACGGTTACACCAATCGCGCTAACACCGTCCTGCCGCTGTCTGGCTCGACCCTCGATTTGAACGCTAAAATCGCCTACTGCGAAGCCTTTTACCAGCAGCGCGGGATTGCCCCTGGTTTCAAACTCATGCCCGCCGCCTGCCCGCCGAATTTAGACGCGGAACTGGAACGACGCGGTTACACCCGTCACTCCGAATCGCGCGTGATGGTCGCTGATCTGACCCAGGCAAAACTGCCGGAACCGCCGCCCGGAATCACGGTGCAACTGGCAACGGAATTCAGCGAAAGCTGGCTCGACATCTTTTGCCAATTTAACCCGACCCATATCAAACACCGCGCGACCATGCCGCTGCTGCTGGCAAACATCACGGGCCAGCGCTACTTTAGCACCGTGCGCCAGAACGGGGCCGTTGTTGCGGTAGGTTTGGGCGTGCAGGAAGGCGCGTATGTGGGCCTGTTTGACATTGTGGTGCGAGAAGACCGGCGGCAGCAGGGCTTGGGCCGGACGCTGGTCGCCAGTTTGCTGCGGCGGGCGCGGACGGATGGCGCAACTGTTGGTTATTTGCAGGTGGTTGCCCAGAACGCCCCGGCCATTCGGCTCTATTCCCAGTTTGGCTACCAGGAAGTGTACCCATACTGGTACCGCACCAGGTCGGAATAACAAAGCACCAAAGTATCGGAATGGTTTGGGGGGAGCGCATGTCCGAAAAACTGATTAAAGACAAACCCAAACGTGGCGAACAGGAAGTTCATGTCGCCATTGACTTTATCCTGCCGCTGCAACTGGAACAGTGTTTTTACCACATCAGCCAGCGCCCGCGTGAAACCCCATTGCAAGTCACGCTTGAGTCCGTGGAAGCCGACAGCGCGCATTTTGTCGCCCGGTTGGAGGACGATAATCTGGTCACGGTTCGCTACTCCGGCGAACTTCAGCGTTGGGAAGGCACTGGCACCCAGGTAACGGGACACGTCGTCAAATATGGGCTGTTTTTTCCTAACAATGTGCTGATTTCATCACTGCTTTGGGGCCTGATATGGCTGGCAGTTGGTATCCCTGCCACCCTTGTTTTGCAGTTCGATATCCATTGGTTGGCTGGTCTATTGCTGGGCGCCAGCCTATTACTATTCGTCAGAGTTGTTTATCTCTTGATCAGATCGTGGTATCGCGCTCGCGCCCGGCAGGAATTGATTGTGCGGCTGAAACGGGTTTTAAGCGGCACCGAGATTGCCCCAGAGCCAACGCTTTTCACCCCGGTCAAAGATGGCGATCCCAAACATTATGTGCCCATTGAATTTACCGAGTCACTGTCCCTGAAACAATGCCTAGCCAATATCAACCAGCAGCGTGTCTGGCGGCCAGTACGGGTGGAACTGGCGCGCGGATCAGCCGGTACAGTGCAATTTGTCGCCTTGCTCCGGCACTCCGGCGAAGTGGTTGCCGCCTATACGGGCGAACTGGGGCAGAGCGAAGGGATCACAACCCACGTTAGCGGGCAGGTGGAAACGCAGAAAGTAACAATTACTACGACTGAGTTCATGTCAGGGTATTTCGTGTTTTGTTTAGTGACCAGTGGATATGTAACTTTGATACTCCTTCGTGTTGGGGAAACGAATCCAGTAGTGAGTGGCATCTCAGCTATTTTGTTTTATACTGCCATGTACATTTTTGCCCCCCGGTTCCGGCGTCTGACCCTCCGCCGAGAATTAATCAGCCGGTTCCGGCGCATCTTAAACGGCACCGAGACATAAGGATTTAGAATCAAAAGACACTTCCCCGCCCTCGGCCTGCTGCCGCTGCTGAAAAGTGTCTTTGGCTGATGGTATTCAGGCAAGCGGTTGACACTTACCCGATCAGCGATTTAGCTATGGCGCGGCGGTAGCTTCGGGGGTGGCTTCCGCGCCGGGAACTTGCAGGAAGTTCAGCGCACCGCGTCCCTGGGCCATCCAACCCTGGAAATCAGCCGCCTGCACCTGCCACCACAGCAGGCCGCGCGGCCCGCACTCCGGCCCGGCCAGGATGGTGAGCGTATCGCCACCGACCACCCGGCCCATGCGCTTGCCGGTCACATTGGGCGTTTCGCGCACGTTCACACCGCCGATATTCGGCACCACCTGCACCGCTTGTCCTACCGTAAAAGGCAGCGGTTCAGCACAGATTGCGGCCACCGGCGCCGCCGTCGCTTCTGGGGTTGCTCCGGCTTCCAGCGTACTCTCAGCCGCTTGTGCTACCGGATAGCTGTCGCAGAGAATGACAATTTTGCCATCCGCGGAGACGCGATAGTCATAGGTAGTGCTGCCGTAGTCCAGCAAAAATTGCAGACCGCGTGTGGCAACCTGAGCGTAAGTCTGCCCGGTTTGGGGACAGTCCAGGCTGGTATCCGGGTAGACCTGACCGCTCCAGCTATAGTTGGTAATGTCGGCTAACGACAGCGGCTGCCCGACCTTCTCACCCAGCGCATCTATTGCCGCGTCAACTACCAGGGGCGTTTGCCCCTCCTGCGCCTGAGCCGCAAAGGCCAAAGCGAGCATCAGAAGCACGACCATCATCAGACCAATACGTTTGAACATAACTTGTTTACTCCTTGTTTAGCTGCCAACTGCTTTCACTGAAGCCAGTGAATCGTGCAGGTGTTCATCGTGAACGACGATAAACATTCTAACCATAAGGCCGCAGTGTCAAAATTGCGTTAACATGCTGTTTGAATAACCCCGTACTTTGGGTCCATTTACGCATAAAAATCTAATAGATTTACGGATTAACCGTTGGAATGAGTCTTCACCAGTACGGAAAAACAAAGACACTTTCCCGGCATCGGCTCATCAAAACCGACGCTGGAAAGTGTCTTCATATTGGCGAAATTATTCAGGGCCGGTCACAGCCGCAACCGGCCCGATTAACCTTTTATTGGGCGGCTTCCAGGAAATACACGCCGCGACGGCCTTCGGAAATCCAGCCCTTCAGGCTGCCAGACTCGACCTGCCACCACTGGAGGTTTTTGGCATTGCATTCCGGGCCAGCGACGACCTTGAGGGTGTCCTTAGCCGTCACCCGCCCCACGCGCTTGGCAACGCTGTCGGGTTTTTCCCGCAGATACAACCCACCAATGCTGGCGATGACGCGGATGTCCTGCCCAACGGTGAAGGCCAGGGGTTCGGCGCATAAACCGACGGCCTGCGGCGCTGTGCCGGTTGTGCCCGCTGGCGGTTGGCCTACCGGATAGCTCTGGCAGAACGACACATATTTACCATCATCCGAGACGTGATATTCGTAGGTATTGGGGCCGTAATCCAGGAAGAATTGGACGCCGCTGGTGGAAACCTGCGTGTAAGTCTGGCCGGCCTGCGGGCAGCCCAGGCTGGTGTCCGGGTACAGTTCGGCGTTCCAGCTATAGCCGTTCAGATCGGTTAACGACAGCGGTTTGCCAACCTTTGTCGCCAGCGCATCAATCGCGCCGTCAATAATCATCGGAACTTTGGCTTCCTGAGCCTGAACCGAAAAAGCCAGGGTCAGCAGCAGAACAAAAATAAGCAGCAGACTGGTACGCTTGAACATGAGGTGTTCGACTCCTTGATTAAGTGGTGCGCGGATTTCACTGAAGTAGTGACCCCCGATAGTGTTCATCTTTTATGAGGACAAACACTATG
>DATALK010000581.1:0-4712 GCA_036261085.1 Phototrophicaceae bacterium
ATTGCCACACTGATGGCAACAATTGCCCTGTTCTGTAAATTTTTTCTTGTTCGGCTCAACCGCGCGCGCTGTTTTTTCGACATGTAACCGTCACGGTTGGCCTTTAAATCCGCGTCGGTGAAATCCAGCATGTCCATCAACTGGCGTTCAGGTTTGTATTCCTGGTGGCTCATTTTTTGTAATATTTCTTTCCCTTCAACTTCACCGGCAGCAGGTCATCGGTGGTATACATCTCGTAGCCTTTGCCGTAGTTAAGGTCTTTCATCAGCTTGGTGGGCGCGTTACGGAGCTGGAGCGGAATCGGCAGGTTGCCGTGCTGCTGCACATCTTCCAGTGCCGCAAAAAAGCCATCACAGGCGGAACGATCTTTCGCCGCCAGCGCCATGTAGACGGTGCCGTGTGCCAGATTAATCTGACATTCAGGATAGCCAATGGTTTCGACGGCGCGGAAAACATCATTAGCGACCACCAGCGCGGTGGGCTGGGCCATACCAATGTCCTCACTGGCAAAAATCACCAGGCGGCGGGCGATAAATTTGGGGTCTTCACCAGCAGCCACCATGCGCGCCAGATAGTACAGCGCGGCGTCCACGTTGCTGGCGCGCATACTTTTAATGTAGGCGCTGACCGTGTTGTAATGTTCCTCGGCGGCTTTGTCGTAGCGCAGATGTTTGGATTGCAGCGCGTCTTTGAAGTTGTCGAGCGTCAGCGTGCCGCTGTCTTTGGCGTAGAGTTCGGCGGCGCTCTCCAGTAGATTCAACGATTGGCGGGCATCGCCGTTCGCATAGTCCGCTAGAAATTCTTCACCTTCCGGTGTGACGGTGATGTTGAGTTGTTCGACGCCGCGCCGGATAATGTTACGCACATCCTCCGGTGAGAGGGCTTCCAATAAGTAGACCTGACTGCGCGAGAGCAGCGCCGAAATGACTTCAAAGCTGGGGTTTTCGGTGGTTGCGCCGATGAGTATCAGCGTGCCGTTTTCGACATACGGCAGCAGATAATCCTGTTGGGCTTTGTTAAAGCGGTGAATTTCGTCCAGAAATAACACCGCGCCGTTTTTGGTTTCGCCCGCGTTCTGGTTGAATAAATCGCGGGTTTCACTGGCCTGCACCTGTTCCACAATCGCGCGGATTTCACCCTTGCCCGCCGAGACAGCGGAAAGTTCAAAGTAGGGGCGGTTAGTCTGCGCGGCGATGATGCGCGCCAGCGTGGTTTTGCCGACTCCCGGTGGCCCCCAGAAAATCATGGAGCGAACGCGGTTTTGCTGAATCGCCTGATAAATTGGCTTGCCTTTGCCGACCAGATGCGACTGGCCGACAAATTCTTCCAGGTTGCGCGGGCGGATGCGGTCAGCGAGGGGTTTGGTGGTGGGGGATGTACTCATGATGGACTCATTTGACAGTGTAATTGGGTTTGGCTATATTTTACCGCATGAAGACGATGAACCTCTACCCAGTGTTTGGCTGTTGTGCGATGTGTTGTCCGCGTTCTATTGCTACGCCTGCGACCAGGAGAGCCAGCACTCGCTAGGGCATCGTCCCTAAATCATAACGAGTTAAGAGCCGACCCCGCAGGTCGGCTTTTTGCTTGTCCGGGCCAGTGGATTTTATCTTATGGAACTTTGGAGGAAATGATGGCAGATATTAGTAATCGGGGTTATGTGAACACGGATGTACTGGTTTCAACGGATTGGGTCGCGCAGCATTTAAATGATCCCAAAATTCGGATTGTGGAGTCCAATGAAGACCCGCTGCTGTATCCATCGGGTCACATTCCTGGTGCAGTGCAGGTGGATTGGACAACCGATTTAAACGATCCGCTGCGGCGGGATTATCTGGATAATGACGGGTTTGAAAAGCTGGCGTCGCGGATTGGCATCACCAATGACACCACTGTGGTGTTTTACGGCGATAAAAATAACTGGTGGGCGACCTATGCTTTTTGGGTGTTCCAGTTGTTCGGCCATAACAAGGCCAAAATTATGGATGGTGGGCGGTTGAAGTGGGAGAAGGAAAACCGCGAACTCACCCGCGATGTCACCCAATATCCGGCCACGCAGTACAAAGCGCCGGAACGGGATGACCATAAAATTCGGGCGTTCCGCGATCAGGTGTTGAAACACATCGAGGCGCGCAGACCGCTGGTGGATGTGCGCAGCCCGGATGAATACAGCGGTAAAAAGCTGCACATGGAAGGGTATCCGCAGGAAGGTGCGCTGCGCGGCGGGCATATTCCCGGCGCCAAGAGTGTCCCCTGGGCGCGGGCGGTGAATACCGAAGATGGGACGTTCAAACCGGCGGACGAACTGCGGGCAATTTATGAGGGGGAAAAAGGGTTAAAACCCGATGATGATGTGATTGCTTACTGCCGGATTGGGGAACGCAGCAGCCATACCTGGTTCGTGTTAAAATACCTGCTCGGTTATAAACAAGTTCGCAACTACGATGGCAGTTGGACGGAGTGGGGCAACTCTGTTGGCGTGCCGATTGAGAAATAGGTATGGCGCAAATTCCCGATAAACTGACCGAAATCATTGACGACTTTGCGAGCATTACGGATCGCAACGAGCGGGTGGAATACCTGATCGAAAAGGCAGATCGTTTCGCGGAGGTTAAAGTCCCGGCGACGCTGGCGACTAGGCCGTATGACGAGCGCCACCGCGTCCCGGCCTGTGAGTCGGAGGCGTTTGTGTGGACGGTGGAACAGCCAGATCACACGTTGAAATACTACTTTGACGTGTTGAATCCGCAGGGTTTATCCGCGATGGCGATGAGTGTGATTCTGGATGAAACCTGTTCGGGCCAGCCATTAGAGCAGGTGGCGGCGGTGTCTACGGATATTGTGCTGCAAATCTTTGGCCGCGAGATTTCGATGGGCAAAGGGCAGGGCTTGATGGGGATCGTGAGTGTCGTGCAGCACGAGGCCAAGAAGCGGTTGCAAAGAGCGTAAAAGCGTAACACGAAGACACAAAGGCACAAAGGATGGGGCGACGCGCAGTCGCCCCCTTTGATTCTACTTTCCGTTTTTGCGGCGGCCACCGCGCCAGAAGACGGCGACCCCGACAATTCCCACAAATAAGCCCATTAACCCACCCTGCAAAACCTGAATCAGACCTTTGTTGGCAGGCGGCGGCGCCACTTCCGTGATTTTAACTTCCAGTTCGGCGGCACGGGCGCGGAGATCGTTTCTTTCCTGGGCAGCGGTCACATTTTCTAACACGCTGAACTGGCCGGTTTTTGCCATTTCCTGATGGCAGTCGGAACAGGGGATGGTGTCAACGGTCATCTTGTGGTCGGCCAGTTGGTGAACTTCGTCGCGCTGGCTGTTATACATATGGCAGCTCGCGCAGTTCAGCGAGAACAGATCGGTTTGCATGGTGCGGTGCTGCACATGAACGTAATTGGTGGGCGCGGTTTTGTGGCAGCTTAAACACAGCTCATCTACTGATTCAAAGCGCAGTTTTTGCTGATGCGGATCATGGCAGGTGGCACAGCCCAGCGCTTCGCGGTCTTCGGGGTAGGCATGTTTGCTCTGCCGGAACTCGGCAAATGTGGCCGTGTGGCAGTCCCGACAGACACTCGCATCCGTGCGGATGACCAGTTCTTCCGGCGGATGGTTGACCGGCGTGAAACCGTGACAGGCTTCACACTGTACATTTTCGGCTAAATAAGTGCCGGTGGGCGGTTCGTAATTGGTGGTATGGCACTGCAAGCAGGCCGGATCGCCGTTGACCTGCTGCCACGCCTGCTGAAACGAGTCTTTGGTATAGGCGACGCTGTGGACACCGGTTGCCCACGCCCGTTTTTGCTCCCGATGACAGTCGGCGCAGTTTTTATCTTTGTATTCAGCATGAGCGGCGGGTGGGCTTTCCGGGGTAGCTTCCTGGTTGGGCGGAAGCGCCAGTACCAGCGAGGCGGTTCCCGCCAGGAGGAGCATAAAGCCAAGCACAAACAGCGAAGGTAATAATCGTTTTGACATGGGTGATGGTCTCATCACTAAACTAACAGAACAATGGATTAACAGCCGAGAATTTCCCGGCCAGTCGGCGAAAAAGCAAAATCCCAGAAAATGGCGGCGACGGTGGCAGGTCGGGCCGGAACGGGCCGCACCAGATAAAGCGGCTGGACTAATTCTAGTCCTGTAATTGGCACTTCGATAACCGCTCCGGCAGCGATGCCCTGAGCGGCGGCCCGGCGCGAAATAAAGGCCGCGCCGATGCCTTCGGCCACCGCCTGGTAAACGGCTGCGAAATCTTCAATGACCATGCTAATTGGCAAATCGTTCAGGCTCAGACCATGTGGCGATAAGGCTTCCGCTACGGTTGCCAGCGTTCCGGCGGCCAGTTCGCGCCGGACGAATTTGCCGCCGGGTAAATCCGCAATGCGAATGGCTTCCTGCACCGACCAGGGATGGCTGGGCGGGACGATTAAGGCGATTGGGTCCGTGGTAAATGGTTGATATTCCACATCGCGGGTTGGCTCATAGGCGCTGGTCAAGCCAATGTGCGCCGCGCCGGAACCGATCATTTCCAGGACGGCTTTACGCTCGATTACCGCACAATGGGCCTGAACCGCCGGATATTTTTTCAGCCAGGGGGCCAGGAGGCGGGGCAGGAGGTATTTACCGGCAGTCGTGCCGCAGGCGATTTTCAGGACGCCGGTCACTTCGCCGTGAATAGCCGTGACGGTTTCCTGAACCTGGGCAGCATGGTT